>VSNR01000189.1 GCA_009774345.1 Lachnospiraceae bacterium
CAATGTCTTACCCCACATTTTTACCGGATAATTTCGTCCGGTTTTAATTTGAGGCTAAGCTCACGGATTCAGGTTATGCAAAAGTAAGGAGAACATGTTATGGCGAAATATATTATGGCACTGGATGCCGGAACGACCAGCAACCGGTGTATCTTATTTAATGAAAAGGGTGAGATCCGCAGCATGGCGCAGCGGGAATTTACCCAGTATTTCCCCAAGCCCGGCTGGGTGGAGCACGATGCGGACGAAATCTGGGCAAGCCAGCTTGGCGTTGCAGTCGAGGCGATGAATATGATTGGCGCTGCCGCGCAAGATATTGCAGCGATTGGTATCACCAATCAGCGCGAGACCGCGATTGTGTGGGACAGACACACAGGAGTTCCCGTATACCATGCAATTGTATGGCAGTGCCGCCGCACAGCAGATGCGTGCGATGCGCTGAAAGAAAAAGGACTCACAGAGAAATTCAAGCAAAAGACGGGACTTATTATAGACGCCTATTTTTCTGCGACAAAGATTCAATGGATACTTGATCATGTACCCGGTGCGCGGCAGAAAGCCCAAAACGGTGATTTACTGTTTGGCACTGTTGAGACATGGCTGATCTGGAAGCTCACAAAAGGCGCGGTTCATGTAACGGATTATTCCAATGCTTCCCGCACGATGCTATTTAATATCAATACACTCAAGTGGGATGAGGAGATCTTGGACGAACTACAGATTCCAAAGTGTATGCTGCCTGAAGTAAAGCCTTCAAGCTGTGTCTACGGGGCGGCAGACTCGTCCTTTCTAGGCGGTGCAATCCCGATCGCAGGGGCAGCGGGAGACCAGCAGGCAGCTTTATTCGGACAGACCTGCTTTCGTGCCGGGGAAGCGAAGAATACTTATGGGACGGGGTGTTTTCTGCTCATGAATACTGGGGAAAAACCCGTTTTTTCAGAAAATGGACTGGTGACAACGATAGCGTGGGGGCTTGACGGGACGATAAATTATGCGCTGGAGGGGTCGATCTTTGTGGCGGGTGCCGCAATCCAGTGGCTGCGGGACGAGCTGCGTATTATTGATTCCTCGGAAGATTCCGAATATATGGCAAGAAAAGTGGCAGACACCAATGGATGCTATGTTGTGCCTGCATTTACAGGTCTTGGCGCGCCGTACTGGGACCAGTACGCAAGGGGAACGATTGTCGGCATTACGCGCGGTGTCAACAAATGTCATATTATCCGCGCTACGCTTGATTCGATTGCTTATCAGGTCCATGATGTGCTCTCAGCGATGGAGGCGGACGCAAAGATTGCCATTTCGTCTCTCAAAGTGGACGGCGGTGCGAGTGCAAACGGTTTTTTGATGCAGACACAGGCAGATATTGTCAATGTTCCCGTGATTCGCCCAAGGGGTGTCGAGACTACCGCGATGGGGGCTGCATATCTGGCAGGGCTTGCGGTGGGATACTGGACCAGCAGGGAGGATGTCAGGAAAAACTGGGCGAGTGACTGCGTTTTTGAACCTTCTCTTGGCGCTAATGAACGGATGGAGCGCATTCAGGGCTGGAAGAGAGCGGTGAAGTATGCTTATGGATGGGCAAAAACAGAGTAGGGGCGAAATCTCCCCTACTCTGCTTAGGTAGCTTATTTATCTGGTTCATCAGCCAAGCATCATTCTTACCTGTCCGTCCGCGTTGTTGATCATCTTGCGCTGCATCATGATACTGTATGTATTGAGCACTTGCTGCTTTTTCAGATCCATTGCGCCCTGCGCGTAATTGGTGTCCTCAATACGGCTCTGTGCAGCAGTCAGATTGTATGCCGCATAAGAGTTGTATGCGATGTTGTGGTCCAGTCCGTTGTATGCCGCGCCGAGATAGCTGCGTTTTGAGCTGACTTTCTCTAGTGCTTTGTCGATTGCCGACACATCGAAATTGCCAGAGGTCACATCGTAGTCTGCGATCCCAAGTCCCTCAAGTGAAAACTGAGGCATGTCAATATTCATGCCGCCGCCATCCGCGTTGGAAGCTACATGGGAGCTGCCCATTGTCCCGTCAAGCACATTCATCTCGTTGAACTTTGTCTGTGCAGTGATACCGCCGATGGATTCCTTGAGCTGGTCAATCTCAGCCTGAATCGCGCTTCTGTCGGAGTTTGAGTACAGACCATTGGAAGCCTGAATACTCAGCTCGCGGATACGCTGCAAGGAGTCTGTCACGGAGCCGATTGCGCCATCTGCAACATTGAGCATATTCTGTGAAGTCTTGGAATTGCTGATTCCGGCATTGGTGCCGCCGACACGGTTTTTCAGTTTATTGGCAATTGCGAGTCCTGCTGCATTATCGGACGCAGTGTTGATGCGTTTTCCGCTTGCAAGAGAACGGTAAGTCCGGTACATATCCCGGTTATGGTTCGACAAATAAGATATAGAAGATATTCCCATAATCCTTCTCCTCCTTTCATGTCATTTATCCTATTATCGCACTTTTATCATAACACATTGCCATGTGGGGATGCAATGGTTTTAAAGCATATTTTTGGCTGTATTTTCCAAACATGCTCTATGCATTTACAGAAGTTTGGGGTATAATAAGGTCATAGAAAAAATGCTGAAAACATAGAATAGGAGGAATTAAGAATTATGGGATTTCTAACAGGTAAGACAGCGATTATTACAGGTGCAGGCAGGGCAGTGCTGAGCGATGGCAGATGCGGCTCGATCGGATACGGCATTGCGACAGCCTATGCGAAAGAGGGGGCGAATCTCGTTATTACCGGCCGCAATGTCAAGAAACTAGAGGATGCCAAGGAGGAACTTGAGCGGCTCTACGGCATTAAAGTGCTGATTGCTCAGGCGGATGTCAATGCCGGCGCGGACAACGAGGCGGTGGTGAACAACGTGGTCCAGCAGACGATTGACACCTTTGGCAGCATCGACGTGCTGATCAACAATGCGCAGGCATCCGCCTCCGGCGTGCCGCTTGCTGAGCATACTACAGACCAGTTCAATCTTGCGCTGTACTCAGGATTATATGCCGCCTTTTACTATATGAAAGCATGTTATCCGCATCTGGCAAAGTCAAAAGGCTCTGTGATTAACTTCGCCTCTGGCGCCGGATTGTTTGGCAATTTCGGACAGTGCGCTTATGCCGCTGCAAAGGAGGGTATCCGCGGGCTGACGCGCGTGGCTGCTACAGAGTGGGCAAAGGACGGCATCAATGTCAATATTGTCTGTCCGCTGGCGTGGACCGCACAGTTGGAGCAGTTTGAAAAGGCATATCCCGATGCTTTCAAGGAAAATGTCAAGATGCCGCCGGCAGGACACTACGGTGACGCGGAGCTTGAGATCGGCCGTGTCTGCGTGCAGCTTGCATCGCCGGACTTCAAGTATATGACCGGTGAAACCCTGACACTTGAGGGCGGTATGGGGCAGAGACCGTAAATGACAGCCAGAGCAGAGATTCCCGCTTTTGCGGTGCTGATGTCCCTGATCTGGCTCATTTTTATGTCAGACCCATGCAGATGAAATATGCTGCGAGAAAGAGACCGTAAAACGGTGGTGCGGACAGTCTGATAAAGATACAGGAGATACAGATGTGTGAACACGCGTTGGCCTCCTGAAATATTTTGCGGAGAAGGCGCCGAAATATCATGGTAAATGAAAACGGAGAGCACCACCACTAGGTCTCTGTGACGAACGGATATAAATAATTGCAGGGGGAATTTTTATGGGAATATATTTAAACCCGAAAAACCAAGGGTTTCTGGAGGTTGTCCATTCTGAAATATATGTAGATAAGACTGGACTGGCAGCATATACGAATAAATGCCTGAACACATTGGATAAATATATCTGTGTCAGCAGACCGCGCCGTTTTGGAAAATCGATCGCGTTAAAAATGCTTGCGGCATACTATAGCTGCGGCTGCGATTCAAGGGAGTTGTTTGCAGGGTTTAAAATAGAAAGCGACGAGACATTTGAGAAACACCTGAATCAGTATGATGTTATTTATCTGAATATGCAGCAGTTTTTGATTGAGGCAGAACAGGGGAAGGTGACTGAGTATTTGGAGCAGGAAGTGACAGAGGAACTTGCAGAGGAATATGGGGAAGTATTCAAAGGACGCAGCCTGAAACTGGCTCCCGCTCTGAGAAAAATATATGCGGCTACTGGCCGGCAGTTTGTTTTTCTGGTAGACGAGTGGGACTGCGTGATGCGAGAGCGGCAGGAGTCGGAAGAGCTGCAAAAACTATACCTTGATTTCCTGCGAAATTTATTAAAAGACCAGCCCTATGTCGCACTTGCGTACATGACAGGAATCCTGCCCGTAAAAAAATATGGTCTTCATTCCGCGCTCAACATGTTTACGGAATTTTCAATGACAGACCAGAAGGCTTTGGAAGAGTATACTGGATTTACGGAGGATGAGGTTAAAGAACTGTGCAGCCGTTTTGATATGGACTTTGAAGAGACAGGCAGCTGGTATGACGGATATATGTTTACGAAATTTCAGCATATCTATAATCCGAAATCCGTAGTGGAGGCAATGAAATGCCATAAGCTGTCAAGCTACTGGACAACCACGGAAGTTTATGATGCGCTGAAAATTTATATCGACATGGACTTTGACGGACTTCGTGCCGACATTGTGTATATGCTGGGCGGAGGGCGTGTCAGAATCAACACAGGCAGCTTTCGGAATGATATGAAGAACTTTGCGGTCAAGGACGATGTGCTGACGCTGCTGGTGCATCTTGGTTATCTTGGATATGATTCTGAAAAAGAAGAGGTATTTATCCCGAACAAGGAAATCATCCGCGAATTTGAAAATGCAATGCGCGTTGGCGGCTGGCAGGAAGTCATGCGTGTTTTAAAGGCATCTGAGAAACTGTTAAGCGAAGACATACGTGAACTCACAGAC
The DNA here is from genome assembly GCA_009774345.1 of Lachnospiraceae bacterium. GTDB lineage: Bacteria > Bacillota > Clostridia > Lachnospirales > Lachnospiraceae > COE1. The sequence continues at coordinate 4,907 of VSNR01000189.1, forward strand.
AGGGCGCTGTGGGAGACGGAAAACCTGATAAAGTGCATTCCCAATGAACTATGGGATAAACGCTATGACGGACTTCCCATGTGGAAATATGTCTATCATATGCTGTATTCGATGGATCGGTGGTATATCAACCCTTGCGATGTATTGTATAAAGATCCTGATTTTCATACGGAAACATTGGCCGATTTGAATGTAGTCCCAAAGGACGAGTGCATAACAAGAGCGCAGATAGAAAAATATTTTTACCAGATAAGAGATAAAATACAAAACTATGTTACATCGCTTGCGGATTCTATGCTTGTGGAGCTTCCCGAAAACTGCGAAATCAGTCGTTTCCGCTTAATTTTAGGTCAGTTTCGTCACTGGCACAGGCACATGGGCGTCGTCTATGGCTTTATCATAGAGGATACCGGCAAATGGCCGTATGTCCTCAATATGAACAATAAGTATCCCGATTCGTCAATGCCCATTTATTATGGAGTATAAAATCAGGTATGGAATAAGGAGGAGTGAGCAGGGTGAAGATAAAACATGCACTGGGATATCAGAATTATGAAAAAATGATGAACAATCATATATTCTATGTTGACAAGACAGATTTCATCACAGAATGGTGGGACAATGCGGATGAAGTCACGCTGGTTACACGTCCGCGCAGGTTTGGAAAAACGCTCAATATGAGTACAGTTGAGTGCTTTTTTTCGAATCAATATAAGGAAAAAGGCTACTTGTTCGAAGGAAAAAAAGTCTGGGAAAACGAGGAAATGCGCAGGCTTCACGGAGAATTTCCAGTGATTTTTATGAGTTTTGCAGGGACAAAATCGGGGTATAGCGCAGAGGCGGACGGAGAAGCAAACCTTGACTGTATAGAGTCGATGAAAACGGCAGTAAAGAAAATAATTGTCCGCACATATAAGGAGTTTAGCGGTATTATGAAGTCAGATTTGTTTGACGACGACGACAGGGAATACTATTCCTCAATAAAGAAGGATATGCCAGATGAAGCGGTTGCCACGTCCATTAGTATACTCTGTACCTTTCTTGAAAAATATTATGGAAAAAAAGTGATTATCCTTCTTGATGAGTACGATACACCCATGCAGGAAGCGTGGATTTATGGCTATTGGGACAAGGCGGTGGCGTTTTTCAGAAGCTTTTTTGTGAATACCTTTAAGAACAATGAAAGCATGGAGCGCGGGCTGATTACAGGCATCACAAGAATCTCGAAGGAGTCGGTTTTTTCAGAATTAAACCATTTGAAAGTGGTGACAACAACTTCGGATGAATACGCCTTGTCCTTTGGATTTACGGAGGAGGAGGTTTTTGCTGCGCTTGAACATGCAGGGCTTGGAAGTGAGAAAGAGACTGTAAAAAAGTGGTATGATGGCTTTGATTTTGGGAAGTACACAGATATCTATAATCCATGGTCAATAATCTCTTTTATTAATGATGGAGGGAAGTATAAAGCGTATTGGGCAAACACAAGCTCAAACAGCCTTGTAAATTCCTTGATTCAGCGCGGAAATAAGGCGGTGAAACAGACAGTGGAAGATCTGCTTGCAGGAAAGAGTTTTCGGGTGCGGATTGACGAGCAGATCGTATTTAACCAGCTCGAGGGAAACGAGGATGCAGTTTGGAGCCTGCTGCTGGCAACAGGATATTTAAAAGTGATGGATACAGAATCCTTTGCAGGCGACAGGGAGAATGAACCGTATTATACACTGGCGCTCACCAACAGGGAAGTGCGGATGATGTTTAAGAACATGGTAAGAGGCTGGTTTTCCGGGGACCGCGTTCAGACCGTGTATAATGATTTTATTCAGGCGATGCTGGACGACAACGTGCGTATGATGAATGCATTTATGAATCAGGTAGCGCTTCGTACCTTCAGCTCGTTTGACAGTGGGAACAAGCCTTCGGAGGAGGCGGAACCAGAGCGCTTTTACCATGGCTTTGTGCTTGGCATGGTTGTGAACATGGCGGACACTTACGAAGTGCGCTCGAACCGTGAGAGCGGTTTTGGCCGCTATGACGTGATGCTAGAGCCGCGGGATAAGGACGGAAAGGCGTTTATATTTGAGTTCAAGGTGCTGAATCCGTATGAGGATGAGAAAACGCTTGCCGACACGCTCGCCGCGGCACATCGTCAGATCGAAGAGAAAAAATATGAGACAGAGCTGATCGCGCGCGGCTTCGCGCCAGAGCGAATACGCAAATACGGTTTTGCGTTTCAGGGGAAGCAGTGCCTGATCGGGTAGTGCGGCGGACGGTTCATCGAGGATGACGAGAATAAATCTCACCAAACACAGTATTCAAGAAAGTGAGTGAAACGAGCACAAATTGCATTGATTTGTTGGAATAAATGCTAAAAATTGCAATATAATTGACGAATCCGCTTGCGATTGTTACTATAAGATAAAACATACACGCACACACGAGAGGAAAATTATTCAGAGAAAGATTTTATGACTTGGCATGACCTGCTATTAGCAAATCCATCGGTCCTTTTTCGCGACTGCCATAACACAACAACAAATGAAAGGAGTGTCGAGACTGTCTGCTCGGCTGATAAAGTGATGAATAAAGAAACATATTGTTTATTTGAAAAATTTATGCTTTCCTGTATGACGGATACAGCCCATGACAAAGAGCATGTATACCGTGTGTTGTATAATGCCTTAGAAATTGCAGGGGAAGAAAATAATGTGAATTATGATATTTTGATTGCCGCATGTCTATTACATGATATTGGGAGAAAAGAACAATTTGAAAATCCTGCCTTATGCCATGCGGAGGTAGGAAGTGAAAAGGCTTATCAATTTCTCTTGGCGCACGGATTTGAAACGTCCTATGCGGAGCAGGTAAAGCAATGTATTCAGACACATAGATATAGAAAAAGTAATCCACCTCAAAGTTTAGAGGCAAAAATTTTATTTGATGCAGATAAGCTGGACGTAGCAGGAGCAATCGGAATTGCAAGAACGTTAGTTTATAAGGGGATTGTCTCCGAACCATTGTATAATATGCTGCCAGATGGAACAGTCTCAACCGGAGAAAATGATGTTGCGCCATCTTTTTTCCAAGAATACAAGTATAAATTAGAAAAAATATATTCAAGTTTTTATACAAAAAAGGCGGTAGAGATTGCCAAAGAGCGGCAGCATAGCGCAATAGAATTTTATAATAGTTTGTATCAGGAGGTAAATTTGTCGTATAGGAATGGGATAAATGAACTGAATCGTTTATTGGAGGATTATGATCGAAGGTGATACAGATAAAATGAGGTATGGAATAAGGAGGAGTGAGCAGGGTGAAGATAAAACATGCACTGGGATATCAGAATTATGAAAAAATGATGA
>VSNR01000019.1 GCA_009774345.1 Lachnospiraceae bacterium
GTTTAAAGCAGAACGAATAAAATATATAGATTACTATAATAACAAGGGAATTGACTTTTCCCAAAAAGTATGGTTAAATAATAAAAATGCAAAGAACAGAATAAGTAGATCTGCGAATCCATCAGAGAGAAGTCGGCTGGTGCGAGACTTTTGGATGTTGCAGTTTGAACCGGTCTGGGAGCAGCAGGAGTCAAAACTGAAAGCGATTCAGAAACTTCTGACGGAAGTCACCGTTATCAGAGACATGTGAGTGATAGCTCGCAATGAGTGCAGAGAAATCTGAATTTAGGTGGTAACGCGGATTTATTTCGTCCTAAGTATATTTTGGTATACTTAGGATTTTTTTGCGTTTGAATGATAATTTTATTCATTTATAGGAGGGATGAAACAGATGAAGCTTAAAAATTTAGTAAGCCAGCGTTTTAAGGAGCGCCCAGCGGACTGTCTTATTGACAGCCATGCACTGATGCTGCGCGGCGGATTTATGAAGTATGTCGGCAATGGCATTTATTCGGAATTGCCAGCACTGCGGCGGGTGACTTCCAAAATAGAGGCAATCATCAGGGAGGAAATGGATGCAATTGACGGGCAGGAGGTTTTGCTGCCTGTCGTGATGCCGGCTGAGCTTTGGCAGGAATCTGGACGCTATGACAGCATTGCAAATGAACTGGTGCGTTTTGAGGACAGGAACAAATCCAAACTGGTTCTTGGGATGACACATGAGGAAGCCGCCGTCCATCTGGTGCGGGAGTACGGGCAGTCGTACCAGCAGTATCCGTTTATGATTTACCAGATTCAGAGAAAGTTCCGGGATGAAGCCAGACCGAGGGCGGGGATGATACGAGTGCGTGAGTTTACGATGAAGGATGCGTATTCGTTTCACACCTCTCAGGAGGATTTGGACCAGTATTATCAGAAATGCTATGAGGCCTATCAACGCATTTTTCGACGCGTTGGAATCCCGGAGGTAGTGGCTGTTGCTTCGGATGCCGGAATGATGGGCGGCAGTCTTTCTCACGAGTTTATGCTGTTAAACGAAGTGGGCGAGGACTCGATTGTACTGTGCTCGGAATGTGATTACAGGGCAAATATGGAGGCAGCCGTGAATATTGTAGAGAATGTGTCAAGCGGGGCAGGATCAGCGCTTGAATATATCGCCACACCCGGCTGCAAGACAATCGAGGAAGTCTGCGATTATTTCAAAGTAGATGTTTCGGCAGCCTGCAAGGCGGTAGTCTATCAGAAAAATTCGGATGATACGTATGTGGTGGCATTCGTGCGCGGAGACTATAGCGTGAATGAGACAAAGCTGCGAAACCTTGTCGGGGAGGAGTTGCATGCGGCGGAGATTACGGCGGATGCGCCGCTGGTGGCAGGATATATCGGACCGTATGGACTTTCTAAGGAGGTTGCATATTACTGTGATTTGTCTCTAAAAGGGATGGACAGTCTGGTGGCAGGGGCAAACAGGGAAGGTTTTCATCTAAGAGGCCTGAATCTGGAAAGGGAGCTTGGGCAGATTGATTATGCCGATATTGCAAAGGTAAAGCCGGGCGGCATCTGCCCATGCTGCAAAAAGCCGGCGCTGGCCATCCAGAGAGGTATTGAGGTCGGAAATATTTTCCAGCTTGGCGCAAAGTACAGCGAGCCTATGCATATGCAGTTTGCGGCGCAGGACGGGACAATGCATTATCCTGTGATGGGCTGTTATGGAATCGGTATTGGGCGACTTGCAGCTTCCGTGTGTGAGGCGCATCATGATGAACACGGACCGGTTTTTCCGATGACGATAGCACCGTGGGAAGTGCACATTTGCTGCATCCGCCCAGATGATGAGGAGACAAAGAAAGCGGCTGACCGCTTGTATGAAGAACTGGCCAAGCAAAAGATAGAAGTGCTCTATGACGACAGAGAGGGTGTCCGGGGCGGGCAGATGTTTGCGGATGCGGACTTAATCGGCGTGCCGATTCGCGTGATTGTCAGTCCCCGAACGGTAAAAGAGGACAAAATCGAAGTTACAACAAGGGACAAAGCCGTTCAGGAAATGGTTGAAATTTCCGAGAGTCTGGCGTATATCATGAAACTGCGAAAACGACTGTATGAGGAGTTTGACTGACTGGAACAATCATTGCGCAGAACGCAGGCGTATGCTATACTGTCTTACAGGTGATGCAATGATGAGCAGAAGTTATAAGCGGACGCCGGTGATGAAATGCTGTGGCGACAGCAGGTATGGAAAAAGGCAGGCGAACAAAAAAGTCCGGCGGTCGGACAAATCAGTGCTCTACAAGAGAAAACAATACAGGAAAGTATATGAATCGTGGGACATCAACGATGTTGTCCTTTACTGGTCAAAAAGAGATGCTGAGAAAAGCGGCGAACTGGATGACTGGAAAAAGTATTATTACCGCAAATAGTGCATGGCTGGCAGAAGTTTTTTTGTCCTGCCAGCCGCCTGCAAATTTATCATGGCAAGAATCTGGTTCTGCGTTAATCCTCATATTCCTAATAAAAGCTGCAATGATATTTGAGATTTTCCTCCACTGTCATTTTGACATCCAGCGTGGAATCCTGGAATACAATGCCGATATCCTTTCTGACTGCCCCTTTTCTTTGGAAACATCATGCCCATTAATCAGGATACTTCCTTCCGTTTTATCCAAAATTGTGCATAAGGTATTGATTGTGGTGCTCTTGCCTGCGCCATTGGGACCAAGAAACGCAAAGATACTTCCCTCATCCACCGTAAATGAAATATCGTCTACGGCCTTAAAATCTCCGTATGTCTTTGAAAAATGTTCTACTTTAATGATTGGATTCATTGTTTTTCCTCCTCCAAAAAATTAAGCCCTATGGATTGATTCCCATAGGACTTATCGCTATAGATTCTATAGTGCCTTTCAGTTATTTATTTGTCTGGTCTGCCGCCAAATGCGCCAAATGGACCTCTGTCTGGAATGAAACCGTCATAATCCGGTGAAAAGCGTTCCACATGACCGCTCTTTTCCAGCTTATTTAACAGCTCGTTCAGCGATTGCTGCCGAATGCCCAGCAGATACGCCAGCTCCCTTGTCTTAATTTCCGGCTGGATTTTCAGCATGGCAAGGATTCTTCCCTGCCCTCTGGCGGGATCGGCAAATGGTCCTGACTGCGCCTGACTGAACATCTGGCGGCGTTTCATAAGCCATTGCAGTGTAGAGAGCTTTTCATAAACAGCTGTATACAGATCATCCATATCATGCTCCTTTCATTTTATACTGGTACTTGTATCTTTGTTCATTTTATATAATACAGGTACCATTCTAATTTGCCAATGGTACCTGTATATTTTTTTAAAAATTTTTTCCACAGCCCTTTTTCTTTGGGTTACATTTACAGATTTGGGCGGACTATACCTCTCTATGCCATAGTATTTTTGCGCAGAGGATATGGACAGGAGATGCATAAAGTGTTATGCTCGTCTCAGAGGAACGAATATTAGGATACAGCACAGAACGGATAAACCTGTACTGTGGAAAAGTCAAAGGAGAGCAATCATGAAAAAGGAACTGCTGGCGGAGGTTGAAGGGCGTTATGTGCGCTCGTGCTGCTCTATTCCGAAATATGGAATTGTGACACTACAGATATACAGAATTGACTCGCAGGAGATACGATTTGAAAATCATTGTCCGCCGGAGCGGCTTCCTGAACGCTTTGCAGAAGGGGTGGAAGAAGGCGTGTATTATTTTGCATCGGAACATGGTATTCAGGGTATCCAAGTGGAGCTTTTGGATGGAGGCTGGCACGAGTCTGATTCGCACAAAAGGGATTTCATGTTTGCTGCGATGCTCGCATTGTTCAAGGTGTTTCCGCAGAAAAACGAAGTGCAGGAAGAAAAGTGAACTTAGATAAGGAGGTTTGAAAATGATTAAAGTTTGGAGAATTTCCTGTGCAGTGGCTATGGCACTTCTCTTAGGATTGTGTATTTCGTGTGCTGGCAGTCAGGACACGGTGGAGACCGAAAAAATATCGGAGATTACATCCACAGAAACGGCTGTCCAAACAGAGGATATGGCAGATGGGACCATTGCCCCTGACCTGAATGGCAATGGGATTCCTGAGCAGGTAATTTTAAAAGAAATGGAGGACAGGCAGGGGCAGGAGCTCGAAATTTGGGAGAATGGCACCTGTATTGACTGCGAAACGGGATATGTTGCACATACAGGATGGACGAGTGTATTTCTGTGCACGCTGGATGGGCAGGACTATCTTCTGCGGTATCATCCAACGATGTTTCAGGGCGTTGGCACATACGACTATGCACTTTCCATGTTTACAGACAATGGCGAGGAAGTAATACAAAAGAACCGTGTTGATTTTGATATCAACTTTGGCGCGCCTGTGCACAGTGGTTTTGAGCCGGAGGCGATCGCTGCGTTTATGGAGGAGCTGAATGCGCTGCTCTCCAACAGTGTTGTGCTGCTCAATACCGACAGTGATTTGCAGGGAACTTTTGACAGAGAGGGACGCCTTTATGACAGTCTCTGGTGGCTGGATAGTCAGGAGCCTGTGTTTGCAAGAGACCAGAAGAAATCTATGCTGGAAAATCTACAGGATTTTCAGGTTGCAATGACAGCAGTCCAGACGCCTGCCGTATTAGAGGAGGCGGAGGCGCTGCCTGTAACAGAACCGTTGGAGATGTTCTTTTACAGTGGTGCGGGAGCGTGGAGAACTTCTTTGGTCTTAAACCCGGATGGCAGTTTTGTGGGGGATTACAGCGATGCAGACGGTGATACGATAGAGGTCTGTCAATTTCATGGACAGTTTGGACTCGCAGGAAAACTCACAGAGCATTCTTGGCTGCTGACGATGGAGGAGCTCGTCCTTGACACGGGGCATGAAATCGGGGAAATGTGGGATGTGACAGAGAACGGTTACACCACGCATTATATCGCCAGTGAGCCCTATGGTTTTGACAGCATGGATTGGACAGTGCTTCCAACGGGTGCCCAGTTCATTCTGTATGATCCGAATGCCACTGGACATGCGCCGGGAACAGAGCTTTATGGCGCCGCAGCGTTTCAGGCATGGATGCATGACCGCAGGGAATTTCTCAGCGAGCAGGATGTATTGGGCTGCTGGGGACTGCAAAGTATGGAGACCGGGCGGGGATTTTTTGCGGACTCATTTTGATTCAAAACCACATAATTTGGAGAAGGCGCGGTATGCTTTTCTCACAAAATCCTCTGGAAGCTCACCGGGCGCACATCGCCAGCTTTCAGGAACATGGTCAAATGGCAGAAAATAAGGAAAGCGGTAGAAATACACGCCCCATGAGGGACAGTGGGTGTCATAATATTCCGGCGCTTTGTACAGTCCGTCAAAACGAAGCGCCGCGCCATTCCCCTGTTCTTCATCCACAAGATGATACGACAACACATAGTAGCCGTTGTTGTCATTTCCTTTCCGCAGGCGCTGGCCGGCAGCGGAGGAGAGCGTATGGCGCTGTGTCAGCGTGGCACCTTCAAAGACAGAGAAATCAGGCAGATCTGCCTGTGCAGCAGAAACGGTTTGTTTTGCGGGACCCTGCGATAATCTGTCCAGCACTTTCTGGCAATACTGGCACAGCCGTTTGCTCTTGTGCGGCGTATTTAAGAACGTAAAGTCTTGGTATCCCAGAAAGAGGTACATGAAGTCTATCCATTCAAACTGCTGGAACATGCTGTAACTGTTCTCAAATAAACTGGTCTTTTTGCGTGCGAGCAAACGAAGCGCTGTGTCCATGTCCGCTTTTGCCGCTTCTGCTGCGGCATCGGGGGACAGTGTAAGCGTATTGAACCCGTGGCGGTTTTCAAGATAGGCAGCCATCACATCGGCGGGTGTCCAGCCGGCAGCAAAGAGAATCCGAACACTGTCCGTGTGTGAAGCGCCCAGATACTTTTCGCGGGCATCCACAAAACGCAGCAGTGCAGAGTACTTTCCATTTTGGCTTTGCATGAGCGGATAGATGGTGTCCCAATAGTTTTTGACCGTGGGGCTGATGTCATAGAGTGCATCCTGCGGATGAAGCAGAAAGTCATAAGCCAGACCATAATCAGTGTTTTCCTGAATGATTTTCCAGCGTTTTTTGTAGTACTGTTTCAGCGCAGGCTCAAGCTGGGCAGCGGCATCTGTGACATCCTTTCCCGTTCGGAAATCTTTGAGGATTTGTTCGCATTGAGTGTACATCTTTGTTTACTCCTTTCATAAGCGCATTGCGGGATTGTTTTAGGAATTGTAGGAAAATAAGTGATGCATATTGCGTAGGATATTTCTTCGAGGATGTATGTCAAAAAACGCAGTCGTAGCGGGCTGCGGCGAGGCTTTTTGATATGCATCCTCGAAGAAATAGTCAAGTCAAGATGCGTCAGTTATTTTTCTACAGTTCCTAGTATAACATATGGTAATTTTATCGGCAAGATGGAGCTGTGCAGGGTTTATCTTATTTTCGTTAGAGTAAGGAACTGTCAAGAAATAACTCATCAATTTGACTTGTATAAATGTCCATCTGCGGCATCAGATAATCTTGACGTAGCCCGCTACGCCTGCGATTATCTTCTTTGCAGTTGAACATTTATGCGGCGTCAAATTAACAAGTTATTTCTTGACAATTCCTAATGACACAGTTCCTTGATGTCAATAATAGCTGTCAATCAAATAGGAAAAGGAAGAATCGTAAGTATGATATCAAAAAACCAATACAGATCAGAAAAGCAGGTATTTCAGAAGCTGCTTCTTGGTGCCCGCATGTACGAAATAAGATACGGCGAAACATTTTATTTGATGTTTTCTCTTCGTTCTGATGAAAACTGTCCATCCAAACCCGAAATAATGAGTTTGCTGATAGATGCGCCATGCTGGGTGGGCGACCGGTGCCAGTGGGAAGCGCTTATGAAAGAGAACAACGGTATGATTTCTATGCAGGATACAGAGTTAGCAAGTGCACTGGTAAATCTTCGGTATTATAATTTGATCTCTGTTCAGGAAGTGGAGTTTGGGGAGCACTATCTGTGTATTTTTCTGGATGGTGAAAAGGTACTGGCGATTGCGCATGAGGCTGATATGTCGGATTATTCTTGGGTTTTGGAGGAGTGGAGTGATAAAAAACCTCATGAAAAAGTAGGGGTTTCCTGTGATGGGATAGAAATCTTTTCTAATCTTTGCGATAGTAGTTCTCTCTTAACAAACCCTCACTTTGTGCGGTGGTTTCTGATGATGAATTTTCCAGAGGGAATGGATGCGGCAGAAGGCTGTTCCCTTTTTGAGCTGATGGAAGAAAAGTGCACTTTGGATACCGCGTTTATAGATCATCTGACAGGTTATTATGATGGCGTATTTGAGGAGAACGATGGATATATTGATTCGCCTAAGAGGGTGGTTCTCCCACTCGCTACAGGGGATGAATTTTGTGTGGCATTTCATCCGGGAGACACGATCTATTTCATAAATGGCATCAAGATTGGCTGTACGGGACCGCATTATGAGATTCGAAGGCTGCCGCTTTCGGAGTTTTTGGTGTACACAGCGCAGATGCAGGACAAAGAAAAGCTGTTTTTGCTTCCAATGGTGAAAATCTCTGCGGGAGAACGGGAGGTTATGACCCAAATCATTCAGTCTGTATTATGCAGCTTTCCATTGCAGGAGTGCAGCGCAAAGCAGATAGGTGCCTGTATTTTAGAAAATTGTCTGGAATGAAACCGGTATGCTATGCTATAATGAGAGTGCAAAAAAGAAGCGTGCAGTAAATCCTTACAGCGTCAAGGAGCTGATGAAAGGGCAGAAAGGGTACAGCATTGGAGATTGAAAACAGAACACAATGGCATCCGGCATTTTGTAGTATAATGGAATTGGAACTAATAGAAAATGAGAAGGGTCTTGTCTATGACCCAGAGTATTATTTAAGTAGGGAGCCGCTGCGAATTGACCTGCTTGTCATTAAGAAAAAACCAGAAGAAGTGATTAAAAACGAGATCGGTTCATTTTTTCTTGGTCATAATATAGTAGAATATAAGTCGCCGGACGACAGCATGAATATTGATACATTTTATAAGGTACTTTCCTATGCTTGTCTGTACAAGGCAGATACAGGTGCAGTGGATGAGATTTTGGATACAGATATCACAGTGTCCCTCATTCGTGAACAGAAACCTGTGAAACTGCTTGGGCAACTGAAAAAGAAATATCAGATTCAGCAAGAAGGAAGTGGAAGTTACCGTATATATGGCATGATTTTCCCCATGCAGGTCATAGTTACAAAGGAACTTGAAGAAAGCCGGCATGTGTGGCTAAAGGCACTGACACGTAGCATGGACATTGCGCAGGCGGAGCGTCTTTTAGACAGTTATGACAGACTGTCAGGGAAGGAAGCGCGTGAGAAGGCCGGCGTCGTTGTTAACCTTGTGTCTGATATCAATAATGATATATTTGAAAAGATTGTTAGCGGAGGTGATAAGATGAGCGAGGCATTAAAGAGGATGGTTTTGCCGGAGTTTGGTGAACTCAAAGATTTGCTTGCAGATAAGGACGCAGAGCTTGCAGATAAGGATGCAGAGCTTGCGCATAAGGACGCAGAGCTTGCACATAAGGATGCAGAAATCGCAGACAATTATGCGAAGCTTGCAGATAAGGACGCGGAGATTGCGGCATTGAAGCGTATGTTGGCAGAAAGGGATACAAACAAATGAAAAACGATCTAAAGAAATTAACCAAAGAAAACTTGCAGCAAATCATCTTGGATATGAAAACATTTTTGTCAAAAGAGCAGCAGCAACAGCTTGAAAATCTGATTGTCCAGTACGCTTCAGGCAGTGTGAAAGCACAATCCAAACAGAAAATAGTGCGTATGTCTCAGGAGCTTGTGGATGAAAAGATGGCGCAGCTAAAAATCTGGATGAACCAGATTGATGAGGGAGAGCTGACGTTGGATGCGGAGGAATACGAGGACTATTCCGAGGGCTACTGGGACAGTGAATGGGTGACAGAGTACTCGGATAATCAGGGAATCGGCGATAAGATTCAGTACGCAATTCAGTTTGCGAAGGACTGCGTGGATGACTGCCGGTATCAGGAAGCGAACTTGATCTATGAATGGCTGTGGCAGATGGAAGTGTGTACAGAAAGTGAGTATTCAGGTGAATGCGAACCAGCGGATTTGCAGGAGCTGGCGGAACAAGGCATTGTCAAGACAGATCTCAAACAGCTTGCGCTGCTGACGCTCTATGCAGATTATCAGGCGCTTGAGGCAGACAGACGCGCAGAGGACTTGTATCTATATTTTTCGCTCAGGGTATTTCGAGACCTGCATCTTGAGGATATGCTTCATGTGGGACGTGAAAATCTCGCAGAGACCGAGCAGTTCTGGGTGGATTGGATTGCACTGTTAAAGAACAAAGCAGGGGATGTGGAGGCAAGGCTCTTGCAGGAGGCGGTTTTGTATCATGATGGCGTTGAAGGTCTTGTCACGATGGCAACGGAAGTTTGTCATATGCATCCGTCTCTTTATTTGAGTGCGATGCAGGCATATGACAGGAATCACGAATATGACCAGATTGAAAAAATTGGTGAGATCGCATTGGCAAAACTGAATAAGAGCCTCAAAATAAGAGGAGATATTGCATTGAAAGCAGCATATGCCGCATCCTGTCTGTCGCATGACGAACAAATGATGCGGTATAGCTGGGAATGTTTTTATTCGGATTCGACAGTTCGAAATTATCTGCGTCTGTTTGGCACAAAAGAGATGGCAGAGCAGTATGGAATGCGGGGAAAGGAAGTGCTGCCAACGTCCGGGGTACAAGGCGGGGAGGTATATTCATACAAAAACAAAGAACTCTGCCAGAACCAGATTGGAAAATGGGAATACTTTAAACTTTGTTTTTTTACAGGTGATTTTGATACTGCGAAAAAGGCATCCCAAAATCCATCGGGGGCGCTGGGATGGAGTTCCAGTTTTATTGATCACGGAATCTGGTTATTTTTGCTGTATTTATTTGAAAATTCAAAGCCGTCCCAAGCGGCAGCTATGGCCGCACAGAAAGTCGGGTTTGCGGATGATGCGGTTTCGTACAACGCCATGCATTTTGAGAGTGCAATCGCCGAGGAGAGCCGTAAACTCAAAGTAAGTACCTTTTGGAATTATTTTCAGCGCTGGAAACAGTATTTCCCAATGGGAGAGGATGAGAGAAAAAAATATCTTGCATGGGCAGAAAAAATTGTGTACCAAAGGGCGGATGCCATCGTCAGCGGACAGCACAGAAGCCATTATCAGGAAGTGGCAGTACTGCTTGCGCTGACCGCCGAGAACAAGGAATCAATGGGCATACAGGGGGCAAGGACGGAAATATTTGCAGAGTACAAGAAAAAGTTCCCAAAACATTCCTCGTTTCAGAGGGAGATGAAGAACTATTTTGGATTCAAATAAAGTTCTTATTTACATATTGCACGCCAAATCAATGCGGTATCCGTTTTCTCTAGCGTATCCAATCCATTGAATCTTATTCGTTTTGCATTTTTCATCCATGCCGCGGTTCTTGTAGTTTTCCAAGTGTTTGCCAAAGTAGTCCAAAGTGTGAAGCAAACATTCGCTTACGTCGGATAAAATTGCTGCATCGCCATTTGAGATTGCCGCAGCAATTTTGTAAATAGGGTAGTTATGACCTCCTTTTTGAAAAATTGTATCATTGTTTGATGGTATACAGTATAGCATGATGGCGTTTTGATAGCAAGATGCCCGTAACAGTTAGAGCGTTGTGGAATGCAGGGAGATGTGATATAATACTATGCATCTATTGAAGGAAAATTACAGTCAAAGGAGAAGAGAGCCATGACACTTACGGATGAGGAGGCAAAACAGCGAGGGGAGAAAGGTATATGAATATCGAACTTGTGCGTTTAACCAGTGCATATAGAGAACAGCTCTTTGATATGCTGACAGAGTGGAAGAATGACATTCTTGTAAATCATACAGATATGTCTCCGTGGAAAATATGGGCACATGATTTTCATGATTTTGATGCATACATGAAAAATCTTGACACAACAGAAGAGACAAAAAAGGACTGGGTACCTGATACGACATTATTTTGCCTTGATAAAGATAGAGATATTTTGGTAGGAGCGGTTAATATTCGCCATTATCTAAATGAAAAGCTGCTCAAAACAGGCGGGCATATAGGGGATGGAATCCGGCCAAGCGAAAGAAGAAAAGGCTATGCGACAGCAATGCTTGCGCTGGCACTGGACGAGTGTAAGAAGCTTGGCATTCAAAAAGTTTTGATATGCTGTGACAAGGACAACATCGGTTCAGCGAAATTCATCATAAACAACGACGGCATTTTGGAGAATGAAGTGGAAGAGGATGGGCAAATGAAACAGCGCTATTGGATTCAGTTTTAGGAGGAGACGATACAATGTTTGATTACAAAAAATTTGAAACAGATCTTGTCGCCGCTATGGAAAATACATTAAGAAACTGGGCGGAAGAATACGATGATCTTTATATCATGTCTTTAGACTGCGCAAGGGATATGACATCCGTCGGCTTTATAGCAAATACACAGCAGCATTTGGAGGAGGAGGCTGATGCGGATGACGAGGATTATTGGTACTATAAATACTGTGAGGACGAGTGGGAATTATTTGAAGCAGGCGGGCAGGCGAAGGAAATTTCTATTTATATGAAGCAATATATCGAGGAAAATGATGTGCGCTTTACCAATCCAGATACATTTGAATTTACGGAGGAGTTTGAGGCGCATTGCGATCAGATGATCGACGCTTGCGAACAGGCAGTACGGCGTTTGCGGCAGTCGGTTCATCAGGACTTTCCAAAGCTCCTGCTGGCATTTAATATTCGAGAGTACTTAGATGCCGAAGCGCGCGCAGTATTTTTTGCGTCCGTAAACAACAAAGAGGCTTCCCAGGAATACGCAGTACATCTTGAGGATTTTGAATAAAAACATGAAAAAACTGATTGTACTTCGGGGAAATTCGGGCAGTGGGAAAACCACGGTCGCGAAAGAATTACAAAATCGATTTGGAAATAACACAATGCTGCTCTCACAGGATGTCATCAGAAGAGATATGCTGAAAGTCAAGGATGGAGAAAATACACTGGCATTACCTCTTATGAAAGAGCTCTTGAGATATGGCAATGCGCATAGTGATATTGTTATATTAGAAGGCATTCTGCGTGCAGACTGGTATCAGCCGTTATTTGAATTGGCGGTTGCATTATATGGCGCAGATATCTATGCTTATTATTTTGATATCTCTTTTGAGGAGACGTTAAAGAGACATCAGACAAAGCCGAATTGTGGTTCGTTCGGGGCAAAGGAAATGCGCAGATGGTATCGTGAGAAAGACTTTTCAAAAGTGTTGGATGAGGTGTCTGTGACAGATGAAAAAGACATGCAAAGCATTGTTGCAGAGATTTATCATACGATTTTAAACGAACAGGAGGATTAAGGACATGATTCAATGGTCAGATCAGGAAGAGGGATATTGCGAAGGAATTTTTAAGAGTGCATTTTTTCGGGATGACGAAGGCAGCGATGAGCTGAGCGTGTCTGCGCAGCGTCCCGAGCTGAGCGAATGCGCAGAAAAGTGTGTTGCGGCGTTCAACAGTCTAACAGAGGCGCAGATCACAGCAATTTGTGAGGAAATCATAAAGAGCGCTGAGGAAAACGGCGATGAGGAGTTTGAACTGCCAGAGCTCGAAAACGCGCTGGATATCTTACAATACTGCTGGTTTACAGGAATCTATGTCAATATGCTGAGCACAGAGGATCCGGTCGCTTTTGTGGCGGAAGGCGAAGGAGACTGGGGCAGCGTCATCGGCTTTGCGGTACAAAATAATGAAGTCGTTTACGTTGGCACAGAGTACATGGACTGTATGCGGGCAGAATAGTCTGAAAATAGAGCATAAAATTAGGAGGAAAATTTAAGATGAATAAAATAGGAATTATTGGCGCAATGGAACTGGAAGTGGCGGAGTTAAAGTCAAAGATGACACTGAAAAATGTGGTGGACAAGGCGGGGATGAAGTTCCATGAAGGCGTGCTGAATGGAAAGGAAGTCGTCATAGTCCAGTGCGGTATCGGCAAAGTCAATGCCGGCATCTGCGTGCAGATTCTGGCGGATTTGTTTGCCGTGGACGCAGTGATCAATACAGGGGTTGCCGGTTCACTGCGCGCCGAGATCAATATCGGCGATATCGTCGTTTCCACAGACGCCTGTGAACATGACATGGATGTCAGTGCACTTGGCTATGAGCCGGGTATCATTCCGCAGATGGAGACTTCTTTCTTCAAGGCGGACAGAGCGCTTGCCGAGGCGGCTATTGCAGTCTGCCGTGAGGTGAATCCTGAGATTGGCGTGCATGAGGGGCGTGTTGTCAGCGGCGACCAGTTTATTTCGGACGGTGCAGTGAAGGACAGGCTGATTGCGCGGTTTGACGGCTCCTGTGCAGAGATGGAAGGCGCTGCGATCGCGCACGCAGCGTTTTTGAACAAGCTGCCCTATGTGGTGCTTCGCGCAATTTCGGACAAAGCAGACGGCAGTGCACATATGGATTACCCGGAGTTTGAGCGTGCGGCGGCGGCACACTGTGCGAAGCTGGTAGAAAATCTTGTGGTGCGGCTATAGAGGGAGTATTGATTACTGCCAAGTCTCACGGCAGCATGAGTGTCAGGACACCGGGAAGCGAGACTGTGCTTTCTGTACTGCCATCATTCTACAACACGCAGAATGCATCTCACAGCAAATAGGTTCATTCACTGCCCTGTCGTGCCGAAATTCATATTGAAATGCAGTAAGGAGCTGTAAACAAATAATTCATCAATTTGACTTGTCTAACAAGTTATTTATTTACAGTTCCTAAGACATTGTAGAAAAATAAGGATGGAGGTACGCATATGGCAATGGAAATCAATGGAAGTTACAGCACACAGACTGGTTATTTAGACCGGCTGAGAGAGGAACAGCCGCTGGACAAGACGGGAAAAACACAGGAGCCAAGAGAAGAAAAGATACCTGCACAGGATGAATATATCAGCAGGGAACAATCCGGTGCAAAACCCACGGGTCTGTACTGGATTGGAGAGGATGAAAACGGCAGACGCAAAATCTTTTATGATGATCCGAAAAAGCCAGCGGATGCAAAAGAGATGCCTGATGAAAAGGCGGAGGAAAAGTGCACAGGCGATACAGGAAAGGTTGACCGTGAGATCGAGCAGTTAAAGGAGAAAAAGAAACAGCTCGAGCAGCAGATTCAGTCCGCAGGCGGTGACAGCAAAAAGGTTCAGGAGTTAGAGCGCAAGCTGGCGCAGGTAGAGAACGAACTGAGCCAGAAGGACAATGACACATACCGGCGGAATAACACTATTTTCTCCTAAGAGAAAACGGGTGTACATATGCATAAAATTACCAGAAACAGCGGCAGATTCGCGGCTGTTTTTGGCGTTGGGAGATGGCAGAAATGGACTGTATTCAACTAAACGCAACGGACCGGCAGCTGTTGCTATATGATATTTTCATGGGAAGTGAACAGATTTCATATCAGGACATTACATCAAGGCTTCCTGTCGGCAGGAAGATGATACAGCGCGACCGAAAGGTCTTGACGGACGCCGGTCTGATCTGTGTCAGATATGCAAGGAAGCAGAGGGCGTATGTCCATGCTGGACAGGAGCCGGTTTTTAATGAACAGGCAAAGGGAAAATATCGTATGCACTTGGTGAAGCTTCGACGGATTGCCGCATTGATGACAGGGCTTTATATGGATACAAACTCTTACTATGAGGATGACGGGGACGACTATTACTCCTGTAAGACATCGTATTATGAGATGTTCCCAGATGCCACCGAGAGGATGCGGCAGCGCGATTTTGAACAGTTAAACAGGATTGGCTATACCATAAGGTATGACAATACAGACCGCCGGTACAAAATGTGGGATGGCTGCCGTCTGCGCGAAGCATTCGGCGTTTATCTGGAACATGGAAAACTGATGCGTTGTCTGGATACGAAATATGATTTATAAGGTATGGGTGACAGTTTATTGTCCTTGAAATGAATGGGGGATGTGTTATACTGGAAACTGGATAAAGGAGGAGCGCTATGAATCATAAGCATTTAGATTTTTATGAGATGGTAAAGGATTGGACGGTCAGTGATTTTCGTACACCAGGTATAAAGGCAGAGGTTATTGTGGATATGCTGTTATCCGATTTTATAGATGATTTGATTCGATATCATTATTGTGACAGTGAACAGTCTGATGTGAAGTTATTGACCAAGGAACTTCCTATCAAGGCATTATCTATGAAAGAGCAGTCTAAAGAAACGAATCGAAATGCAAAAGTGGATTATCTGGTCAGTGTTGGGAATGCAAAATTGATTTTGGTGGAGTTAAAAACGACAAATGACAGTTTTGATAAGACACAAAAAAAGAGAATGGAAAAAGCTGTGGAGACAGGACCAGAGAATTTGATGGAGTTTTATAATAAGATTGCGAATCTGGCGAAGGGAAATACATCGGACAGAAAAAAATACCAAAATGTTTTCAAGCAATACCAAGAGACCCTGCAAGAGGCAAATCTCAACGGACAGGCGTTTAGGGAATTGGATTATTTGTATGTTTCTCTGACGGATTCCCCCAAATTGCCAGAAGAGAAAAAGCTTATACTGGAGGACTATTGTACTGGTGGTATGCATCATCAAGGGTTTTGTAACTGGCTGTTGAACGAGGAGAACGGGGAAGAGAGAAGGCAGCTATGGGATAAAATCAGTGACATTTTATTCGAATGTGCAAAGAAACTGGGAAGTGAATAAATGAGCACTTACATCATGAGCGACATCCACGGCTGCTATGACGCCTTTCTGTCTATGTTGTCCGCCGTCCGCTTTTCAGGCTCGGATATGCTGATCGCAGCAGGGGATTACATAGACAGGGGAAAACAAAGTTATGAAATGCTTCAATGGATTGCACAATGTCCGCCAAATGTCAGGCTTTTGCGCGGAAACCATGAGGAGGAGTTTGCGGCTTATGTCGATTTGATGCTTCTGCTGGACCGCCGGGAGCATTTGGAGACTGATTTTTCGTCAAATGCAGACGCCACAGCATTATATGAAAGTACGCAGTATTTTATAAAACATGGAAAAATGGCGGCATCCTGTTTTGACCTGTATGGTACGATTGGCGCACTGCTGCAACAGAACCATGTCACGTTATATGATTTGTGCCGATGGTCAGCAATCATACGCCAAATGCCCTATTATATGAAATTAACTGTTGGCGGCAGGATGTATATTGTTGTCCATGCTGGATATTTAGAAACGCTGTCAGACATTGGCGGGCGTTTTGACTGTCTGGAACGGTTTTATCTCTATGCGAGGGAGGAGAGCTGCCAGTTTGGAGGAGAGCGGCATGGAACCATCATTGCCGGGCATACGCCGACGATTATCGAAGAAGAATTTGCATATAACAGAGGCAATGTATTTCGCTTTTATAATGCCGCAAAGGACAGCGTCTATTATGATATTGACTGTGGATGCGTGTTTCGGGGCAGGTATGCGGAGGCAAAACTTGCCTGCATCCGGCTGGAAGATGAAAAGATATTTTATGTATAGCGCATGTAGATGTTGGAGGTCTATATGCGCTGTTTTTATGCACACGCCGATCTCTTCTCTACTCGATTGCACACGTGTTTTTCACAGTTGAAATTTGTCAGCAGAAGCTGACTGGGTGACATACATATGTCTCTGCCATTTAATGCGCTATGCTATACTTTATTTTACAAGATCTGCTGAACCATGAAAATTAAATAAAGTACAGAGCAATTGGTGAGATTTTTATGACAGAATGAGAGGAGAAAATTTATGACAGTGTGTAAAGAAGATAAGAAAAAAGAAGCATACAGGAGAATGACGGAATTGCAGCTCAATATCAACGGGATACAGGAATTTATGAAGGAGGACAGACTCAATATTTCCTCGGGCGGCAGTTTGATGCACCTTGATGATGAACAAACCGCAATAGTGCAAAGGTTCGAAGAAGAGTACGATGTTCTTGTCTATCATGTGATTCAGAATGATACGTATTTGGGAACTCTGCTGACGCTGCTGTTTGTGTCCGACCAACCCGGAGAATGGGAACAGGACAGGGCGTATGTAAAAGCACGAAATCCATTGACGTATGTGATCAATCTCGACCACGAAACCCAGTCAGAGTTTGGTTCTGTCAAAGTGGAGACACATGCGGGCGTAATGGTACGGACGTTATAGCGTATTGTTTGTGAAAAGGAGGACGGAG
The DNA here is from genome assembly GCA_009774345.1 of Lachnospiraceae bacterium. GTDB lineage: Bacteria > Bacillota > Clostridia > Lachnospirales > Lachnospiraceae > COE1. The sequence continues at coordinate 17,330 of VSNR01000019.1, forward strand.
CATGAGTGAAAACAATCCGTTATCATTACTATATGAAGTCAGGAAGGACGCCCTTGCAAAGGCAAAAGGCATGGAGGTGGATGAGCGTTTTTGGAGTATGATTTATCACATGGGCAGGATGATACAGGAGACGCAGAAGGAAGGGCTGCTTGCACTGGATGAGCGGATCAAAACTGTGCCTGCCCAAATCGGCTTTGGTCAGGATATGCAGCTTGCGGCGCTTTATGTGTGCGACGCGCTGGATGCAGAAGTGATCACGGAGATGCTCACTGCCCGCTACTGGGTGAAAGATTTGCAGGGAAAGGATGCACTGTTGTACTTTATGATGATTTTGTCTTTTTTAAAAATTCAGGACGGCTCATCGCGCTATGTGCTGGAAAACCTGCTTCTGGCGTATCTGCCCGACGATGCCTGGGAACAGTTTGCAGCATTCAAGAAACAGTACCAGCCGCCAGAGCCGACACTGGCACAGCGGCTGCTCAATACCAATGCCAGTGTTGGAAAAGGCGGAATCCTCTATATGAAACAACTGCTGGAAACAAAGATAGAACAGGCAGACAGGGTATTATTGAAAAAAGTTATCAAGGCAGAGCGGAATCATTGTTTTGTCATATCGCTGAAAGGGCTGTCCAGTTCTGCCAAGAAGAAGCTGTTCTCTGTCATACCGGAACATCAGGCAGAGGAGTATGCGCAGGAGGCAGCGTACATGGGGCCTGTCCGACAGCTTGATGTGATGATGGCATTGGCGGAGATGGCAGCAGTATTTGATGAACAGGAAACATAAAGTTCTTTTGAAATTCCCGGATATTTTGTGTTATAATGTGAGTGGCAGTATTGCTAGGAGGAACATTTTGAGAAAAAGAAAAAGCGTTATGAAAGTAATATTTATTGTGATTGTTGCAGTGCTTATCGTGTTGTTCATCATTTCTATTTATCATCAAATTCATTTAAAAAAAGAAGCGGAATTACGGCTGCCATTAGGGCAGTTGGTCGAAGTTGACGGACACAATATGAGTATCTATGTTGAGGGAACCGGCGATACAACGCTTGTCTTTCTGTCAGGCGGGGGGACTTGTTCTCCCATACTCGATTTCAAATCCCTTTATTCTCTTCTGAGTGAACAGTATCAGATCGCAGTGGTAGAGAAATTCGGATACGGTTTCAGCGATGTGGTCGATAAGGACAGAGACATTGATTCGATTTGTCCTCACTCTATGTCAGGACTTGAAGCCCTGTACTGGGCGCAGAGATATCCTGATGAGGTCTTGGCGGTAATTGGTCTGGATATGGCGGTGCCAGCGTATTATGACAGCATGAAGATCAATATGCCGGTATTGCACATTACAGGCTGGGCAGCGAATCTTGGCGTCACTCGTTTCATACCGGGCATCTCGGAAAGTGACGCGATCAAGTACGGCACCTTATCCGATGACGAAAAAGAAATCTACAGAGCCATTTTCTATAGCCGGACAGCAACGGTGACAATGCGAAATGAAGTTGAACGGGTGAGGGAAAACGCTCAAAAAGTGAACCGTATGGGCGTACCACAGCTTCCAATGTTATGCTTTCTCTCAGACGGTTCTGGCGGAACAGGCTTTGATAAAGAGACATGGAGGAAAATTCCAATAGAATATATATCACAGGTTGATGAAGGGGAATACATAGAATTAGACTGCCCGCATTACGTTCATGATTATGAGTACAAAACAATCAGTGAAAATATCATTGCATTCTTGTCAAAACAAACCGTTCAAACAGGCGCTGAGAACAATACTTCGCGGGAGGTTTTGGAATGAATGATAAAAAACAAGATGGCTCTAAAAAGAATAGCTGGAAGATTATTATAGTCCTCATTCTTATTTTTGCAGTATTCAAGTCCTGCGGAAATGGAAATACTTGTAAAGAAAAAGGATGCCATGATGAGCTTTACAAGGACGGATATTGTCGGACACATTACATGCTGCATATAACTGATGAGTATTTGGATGATTATTTTCATCCTGATTATGGGAAGTAATATTGTGCAAGTATGTATTAATTAGTGGTTATCGTAGCAGTCTTTTGGTGACATAAATCTTTTATGGCATTATTTGACAGAATGTGCTATAATTCTTTTAGTCAGATTAGAGCAAGTAGAGATAGTCTGCGGTTGTCCTTTCTGGAAACGGAAAGGAGGTCGGTATGAACACACTTGAGATACTTACACTGCTGTTGGTTATTTTCGCAGCATTAACATACTTAGACAACAGAAACAACCGCAAGTAACGGAAAAGGCTATCCTCTACGGCAATAGGGGATAGCCTTTAATCCGTTAATTATTGACGCATTATAAGTTTCCGATTGTATAACCGTTGGACGTTCCAATATCCTTCGGGTTCTATGATGATTATAAACCAATACTGCAAATTTTGCAAGAGGGTTTAGGAGAATAGGAGTGTTTCGACACTCCTGTTTTTTGCAGATGTTATATTATCTGTGGAAAATCTCAGGAAACTTGCTTCAGTTGGAATAGTGATGAAAGCATTGCGATGTTGCTCAGAACTGCAAACAATATGACGCTTATGCTCCGCTTTTATGCGGAAGAATCACAGAACATGACAAAATTACAGAGAGAAAAATAAAATCATTGAAAGAGATGCAGTTAACGGTCTGGGATGGACCTGACAGGTGTGAATGAAAGGAAAACTTATGAAGAAACATGTTATTATTGCGGGTGTGCCGCGCTCGGGAAAAAGCACAATTTCTCAAAAAATATCGGCGCATTTGGGATATCAGCATATCAGCATGGACTCGGTTATCGCAGGAATTGAAAGCGTTTTTCCTGAAACAGGCATTCAAACGGATGCCGATACAGATCTTTGGGAAAATATTCAATATATCAGCGCTAAGATGGCATTATTCATTCGCGCAATGATAGACAGCGGAGAATACGATGAGTGCGATTATGGGATGGTAATTGATATATTTCAATTATTGCCGCAGCATTATATTCAGCACATAGATTCCTCTGTTTGTGAAATATATTATTTGGGCACATCCGAAGTATCGCCCGAAGAAAGATATGAACTTTTGAAAAAATACGACACGCCAAAGGACTATACCTATTATAAATCTGAAGAAGAGAATAAAAAAAATTGTGCAGACATTGTAACAATCAGTAAAAAACTGAAAGAGCAATGCAGCATATATCATTTGCCATACTACGATACATCTTATGACAGGGAACAGGTATTTGAGTCTATTTTGAGGGAGTAGGAGAGAGAACGGCAGACCGATGAGAACAGTTGAATTTGGAAAGGAAAATAAAGATGTCATTCTTCTTCTTCATGGAGGTGGTCTTTCATGGTGGAATTATGAGGAAACAGCAGAGATGCTTAAAAACCGCTTTCATATTGTAATACCAATATTAGATGGTCATACTGGAAGTGATCTGCCTTTTACCTCAATTGAAAATAATGCAAAAGAAATTATTTCATACATTGATGAGCAATATAATGGTCATATATTGTTAGCAGGAGGCCTTTCGCTGGGCGGACAGGTGTTAGTGGAGATATTATCTCAACAAAATAATATTTGTGATTTTGCCATGATAGAAAGTGCACTGGTCATGCCAATGAGAATCGCAGAGTATTTCATTGCCCCTTCATGTTCGATGTGTTACCCCCTAATAAAAAAGAGATGGTTTGCAAAGTTGCAGTTCCAATCCCTGCATATTCATTCATCGTTATTTGACAATTATTTTACTGATAGTTCGCTGATAAAAAAAGAAGACATGATTTCTTTTTTAAGAGCCAATTCCAGTTATCAGTTAAAAGATACAATAACTGGTTGTCAGGCAAAAACGCTTATACTTGTTGGCGGGAAAGAACAGAAGATTATGAAAAGGTCCGCCCAATTACTAAGTAAAAAAATAAACAAGTCAATACTTGAAATATTACCTCAGTACTATCATGGGGATTTGAGTATCAATCATAGCATGGAATATGCAGAAAAATTGGTACAGCTTATTTCCTTTTGAACTGTAAAACTGCGTAAAGAAATGACACTGCTTGAATATATGTTACAGTATTCATGGTTCATGGAAAAATACAATCAGGAATTATGGAGGACAGGAAATTGAAAATCATTGAGGTAAAGGACAGAACTGAGCCATTGATAGAGCAATTATTAAAAGTGTGGGAAAGTTCTGTAAAGGCAACACATCTCTTTTTATCAGAGGACGAAATAAAAAGCATTAAGAAGTATGTGCCACAGGCATTAAAGGAAATCCCTTTATTAGTCATTGCAGAAAATGGAAATCAAATTCCTGTTGGTTTCATGGGGATTGCGAAGCAGCATCTTGAAATGCTCTTTATATCTCCCGAAGAAAGAGGGAAAGGGTTAGGCAGAGAATTGCTTGCATACGGAATAGAAAAATATACAGTCAATGATTTAGCAGTTAATGAACAAAATCCTCTTGCAAGAGGTTTCTATGAACATATGGGATTTGAAGTTTATAAAAGAACAGAGTATGATGAACAAGGCAGTCCATATCCACTTTTGTACATGAGGATTAGGAACTGCTGCCGTCAAGGCATGAATCAGAAGGAGCAAGTACAATGATTGAAATTAGACGTATTGATGCACAGCATAAATCGGATATTAACATTCCCAATGAACCATTTTATTTATTTGGACGAATGATTCCGTCCTTTCATAATGGACAGTGGACTTATGAGCTTGAGCGGTATCCCGATGAAGATGTCACAGAAATGACCTTTCCAGACGAGAACTACGATTACGAGAATATGAGGGACAGTGTGTTTCTCGGTGCTTACGATGGTGAAAAATGCGTAGGCTTGGCTATTTTACAGCCCGGATTTTTCAAGTATATGTATCTGTATGATTTGAAAGTGAATCAAGAATACCGTTGTCAACATGTTGGACGGGCGTTGATAGCAAAAGCAAAAGAGATTGCCGCACAATCTGGGTATGCTGGACTTTATACGCAAGGTCAGGACAACAATCCCGGGGCCTGCTTGTTTTATCTAAATTCCGGCTTTTATATTGGAGGGCTTGATACCAATGTATACCGGCACACAAAACAAGAAGGAAAGGCGGACATTGTTTTTTATTGTGACATAGATTAGGAGGATGAAAATGAAAGAGACACTGGAATTTAATCATAAAAAACAATGTGGTTTATGGCTGGTTTTGATCGGTATTGTACTGATAGCAGCAGTGGCGTGCGGCGGCAGGTTTTTGGTGAATCCAATTGTGTTTCTGGCAGGCTATTACATTTGCTTTTTTGGCGTGAACGTGAACAAAAAAGTCAGGGAGAAGCTCTCTCAGGGAGCGATATCCAAAAAGCAGATCAAAATGATTTATTTTTCGATCGCTGCGTTGTTCCTGTTGATGTTTTGCATTGCCGGGCCGTTTATCCCCGGGTGGCATTGGAGGCAGATTTGGCTGGGGGTACTGATGGCAACCTCCATACATTTCTTTCTGCTGTTTTTTGTGCATGGCTGGAGCATGATCGTGTTGGGGATGGTGTGTCTGGTGATCGCGGCAGCGGGGTATGTGTTTCCTGATATACCAGTCTCAGTTCTCTGCATTGCTGATGCGGTTGTTAAAATGATATGCGGAACATATTTGTTATTTCTTGCAAAACCATCCAAATTTATTCCCAATGCGGCGAGATAAAAAAGAAATATTGCGTACCAAAGCACGAAAGGGGGTATCATAATGATTTGGGATAATGTCTCAGGAATCTATGATTTTACAGAAACCATATACAATGGCAAAGTTTATCAAAACCTTGGCAAAGCCGTGGCGGCACAGATCAAGCAGGGCGATCTCGTGCTCGAATGTGCCTGTGGGACAGGCGCAATCAGCAAGTGTATCGCGCCGAAGTGCAGGCATTTGACGGCGACAGATTTTTCCAGAGGGATGCTGCGCCAGACCGCCAAAAACTGTAGAGGTTATGAGAATATAACCATCCGGCGCGCCGACATGACACAGCTAAAGTGCCGTGACAATAAGTATGATAAGGTTGTGGCAGGAAATGTGCTTCATCTGCTGGATGCGCCTTATGCCGCAGTCAGAGAATTGGAGCGGGTGTGCAAAAAAGGCGGCAAAATCATCATTCCGACGTACATCAATATAGCCAGCGGACCAAGCCGGCTGGGTGTGCGCCTGTTTGAGATGGCAGGCATCCCCTTTAAGCGGCAGTTTGACCTTGCGTCGTATCAAAAGTTCTTTGAGGACGCCGGGTACAATCAAGTTGAATATACTGTCATCCAAGGAAGAATGCCCTGTGCAGTGGCGGTGATTACCAAACAATAAAAGGAGGGAATACACAATGGGTGTATCGCTTTATTATACAGCTACAAGACCAGCTTCAGCTACACCGCAGGAGCAAAACCGCTGTGATGAGATTGCACAGCGCTATGATGATCAGTATCCCTATGGGGATTTGTACGAGGGCTTCTGCATCTATCGCTGGGATACACTTGAAGATGATTTTGATGGTGAACATGTCATATTGCAGGGTGCAACCAAGCTGCCATTAGATGATCTGGAACTTTTTGCGAATGTTTTTGAATGGTGGTTGGATTGCCTGACAGAGCTGAAAGATACCCTGCCAGACGCGCAGTGGCATGTGAATCTTGATGATCTGGATTTTGACTGGTCGGAGGAGGAGCATCGTTTTTTGCCACATAGGGATGAATAATCTGATCAGACATGTAGTTTTTTCAATCATTTAGTTGAGAAAATGGCATGATTATAGTATGATTTATCCATGAAAAGGAGGAAATATAATGCCACAGATTATACCAATTAAGGATTTGAAAAATACTTCGGAGATTTCGGAGATGTGCCATAAGTCAGATGAACCCATTTATATTACAAAAAATGGATATGGAGATATGGTAATCATGAGTATCGAAAGATATGAGCGTGCTATGCGGCAGCTTTCTATGTACCAAAGTATTGAAATATCCGAAAAACAATTAGAAAATGCTCAGGTAAAAGATGCCAAGGCTGCGCTGTCAGAGATGAGGGAGAAATATGGTTTATAGGCTGGTTGTTACAGAGCATGCAGATGAATTATCCAATAAAAATAGGAGAGTAGGATTTAAATAGCTTATTTTCGGCAATATATTTCATATTTCAGGAGAACATGGAGGAGTAACATATGGGAATACATTTTGGCGTGGATTATTATCCTGAGCATTGGCCAAGGGAGCGCTGGGAGACGGATGCGCGGCTGATGAAGGAGATGGGTGTGCAGGTCGTGCGCATGGCGGAATTTTCGTGGTTTAAGATGGAGCCTGCGGAGGGCGAGTTTGATTTCGAGTGGCTGGAAGATGCGGTGGCGCTTCTGGACAGCTATGGCATCAAGTCTGTTCTTGGCACACCGACGGCGGCGCCTCCGGCGTGGATTATTCAGAAAAATCCAGAGATCCAGCCAATCGACAGAGAAGGGAGGCGCAGGCACTTTGGCGGCAGGCATCACGACTGCCAGTCGAATGCAGTATATCGTGCGCACATTAGCAGGTTTGTGACCGCTTACGCCAAACGCTTTGCCGATAATCCGGGCGTCATAGGCTGGCAGATTGACAATGAGCTTGGCAATTCGCACGGGGATTTGTGCATGTGCGATTCCTGCAAGCGGCAGTTTCAGGCGTGGCTGCATAAAAAATATGGCACGATTGAGGCCTTGAATGACGCGTGGGGAACGGCATTTTGGAGTCAGGGATACAATCATTTTGAACAGATTGGCACGCCGCTTCTTACCGCGGTCGGTGAGAATCCGTCTGCGATGCTGGACTGGAAGTGTTTCTGTTCGGATTTAATTGTCGATTTTGCAGCGCATCAGGCACGGATTCTTCGGGAAATTTGTCCCAATCACTTTATCACACACAATTTTATGTGTTTTGACAATAAGGTGAATTATTATGAATTAGCCGGGCTGCTCGATTTCGTCTCCAATGACATCTATCCGGCGGGGCACTGGCAGAAGCAGCCGCATCAGCCAGACAGTGAGCTTGCGGCGTGTCATGATGTGATTCGCGGGTACAAGAAAAAACCGTTCTGGATGATGGAGCAGCAGTCTGGCATGGCAGGCTGGGAAATCATGGGCAGGGCGCTAGAGCCGGGACAGATGTCGGCGTGGGCGATGCAGTCTGTCGCACATGGCGCAGATGCGGTGGTCTTTTTCCGGTGGAGAACGTGCGCGATGGGGACAGAACAGTACTGGCACGGCATTCTGGGGCACAGCGGCAATCCGGGCAGAACCTATCATGAGGCGAAGAGACTGACAGAGACCTTTGCAAAGTATATGGAGGATTTTGAGGGCAGTATGCCGCGCCCTGAGGTTGCGATTGTGCACAGTTTCCGGCAAAATTATGCGTTTGACATCCAGCCAAACCACCCGCAGCTTGGGTATGTCGAGCAGCTGCAAAAGTATTATAAGGCATTATATGATAAGAAAATTCCGGTTGATTTTGTGCAGGGGATGGATGATTTGTCACAGTATCAGCTCGTGATTGCGCCGCTTCAGTATCTGATGACGCCAGAACTCGAACAGCACTATATGGATTATGTGGAGGGCGGGGGAAATCTGGTGCTGACCATGCGCACCGGTGTCAAGGATGCGACAAATTTGTGTATGACAGACCGTGAACTGCCGGGGCGGCTTGGTGATCTGTGCGGTATCGAAGTGCCGGAATATGACTGCCTGCTTGAGACAACAGGCGGTGTGCTGTATGGCAAGAAAGAGTACACGATTGAAAAATGGTGTGACATGATAACGCTCAAAGGTGCACAGCAGATCGCGGAATATTCTACAGGCTTTTACAAACAGACGCCTGCTGTCACAGAAAACAAGTACGGAAATGGTACTGCATGGTATATTGGCACCGAGCCGGGTGAGGAGCTGATGGAGGACATCATGACATATATTACCAGCACCTGCGGGATTGAGACGCTTGGCACCGCAGCGGACGGGGTGGAGATGATGACCCGCGAGAGCGATGAGAAATTATGGCTGTTTGTCATCAATCATACAGGCGATGAGCAGGTGTACCATCTTCACGGCATGTATACGCTGCTGGAAGGCGAGCGGGAAGAATTTCTACAGCCGTATGAGGTGCAGCTCTTTGAAGGCTATCGGCGCCGAAAATAAAATGATGCAAAATTTCACCTGCCAGCGAGTTCGGTTCTTTAGAGCTTGCTGACAGGTGAACGGTTTTTCTGACTACTGTTCCAGCGTTTGGATAAAAATGTCATTCAGCGCACCCCAGTCTGCGGTGCGGTCGTCGTGCATGGCAGCAATCGCTTCTTTATAATAAGCAAGCTCTTTTACAATGTATGCGTTCAGCGCGTCAATACGGGGCGCTTTTTCGGATTCTGACATCTGCATTTTGGCTTCTAACAGCTGGCGTACTACGTCTTTGAGCTCTGGCGCTAACACTTCGTCAGCAAGCTCCTGAAACAAAACCGGCGGCGGGCAGGCTTTTTGCTCAATCCATCTGCACGCCAGAATCGGGCGCAGCACATAGAAATACTTCTTGTATTTTACGAGATCTTTGGTCAGGTGCTCGTGATAATTTTTCCGCGCGGTGCCGTAGTAGTGGTACATTGATGACTTGCACGAGAAATAGTGCGCTGCCGCTGCATAGATCTTCTGCCACTGCGGTGTCGTGTAGTAGACAATCGGAGCATTTGCCCACTCAAACAGCGTCGCATTGGATTTGTGGAAATGCTGCAAAGTCTTGGACAAATCCCAGCCGTTGATGTCAAGTGTCTCGTTAAGCTCCCAGTCGATAAAGTCCTGTCTGGGCTGCAATTGCAGGTAATCATTTTGCGGGCGTATATAGATAAAACGCACGTCATAGTCGCTGTCTGGCGACGCGAATCCCCATGCACGGCTGCCAGACTCGACAGCGTGCAGTATTTTTACATGCTCCGCGGCTTCAATTTCATTTAATTTTTGTAAAATAAGATTTTTATATTTCATTGCGTATCACCTTCTCATTGACTGCCATCACATACGCCTGCACACGTGCCATGTCCGGCTCGTCGGGGAGTGTGGTGTGCGCGGCGGCTTCGTCTAGTTTGCGCTCATAGCTGCTTAACAGCTCATAAAATTCTTCCCGAAAAGTGCCGTCCGCTTTCTGGTAGCTGCCGTTTCTAATTTCCATCAAAAGCTGGTGCTCCTCTTGGCGGAAGGTACGGATTTCGCCCCTTTCCAAAATGTCAATTGCCATCATAAAGAGTCGAATCAAATGCATGGCATGTTTGTTCAGGTGGTTGTCGTCCTTCTTGCGGTTGCGCTTTCCGAGCTTGTCATAGTCCCTGACAATGTTGTGCATCTCATTCCAGATATTTTTGTAATCGCGCAGCGGATAGTGTGACAGGTTCGCATCGACAAAAATCTCTGTCTCGAAGTCTGGATTGACTGCCTTGTCCGTGTAAATGCGGATTGCCCCGTTTTCAAAGGGTTCATAGCGTTTTCGAAAGTCGTACATCGCATTTTTGACCGAGTTAAAAATGTGCTGTTCTTTTTCGCGCTGCGGGTAGGAATCCCGTGCCATCGCATTTTGCAGGCGCCGAAGCTGGGCATCCGCATAACCGCCAAAGGAGTGAATCGCGCGCTTGGACAGAAACAGGTGTGTATTGTCGATCAGCTCCTGTCCAAGCGGGTGCAGGTACAGATAATGTTCTGGATTTAGACCAAGCAGCTCTATGGTGTTTGGATTGCAGCTTAAAAGCAGCGTAATCATTTTCATAAAGCTGTAGATGGTGGTGTCGGTCTGTGTGTCCACATACTGTTCAAAGTGGGTCAGGCCAATGAGGTCGGATTTGCTGTTCAGGGTCACGCCTCGGACATCAATGTCACTGTTTTCATTGTTTGTCCCATAGGAATAGCTCCCCGCAAGCCCAAGCAGAATCACATGCTTTCCTAGGTGCTCGTCGGACTGTATAAAGCTGTATGCTTGGGATTTTAGTAGTTCAGAATCAATCATATCACACCTCATTTAGGAGCGGTCCTGTAATAGTCTGCGATACCAATGCCAATCGTAGCCCAGTGTGCTGCTTTTCGCATCTCAAATGCGATATCTTCCTCGTCCATGGGCTCACCGTCCTCCTCGGCATCCTCAATCATGTCCTCTACAGCTTCCGGTGTGCGGGGACGAAAAATGCCAACGCTGATGTTTGGAAATCCATAAGAATATCCATGTTCGCTGTCATCAATCTCACCATCGTTTTTGGCGCAGAGAAGTGCAAATAAATCATCCGCCCCGGTCTGGAATGCACAGACGCCATAAATTTTTGGCTGGATTTGCCCGTCAATTCCAGCCAAAAACTCGATGTATTGAAGTTTGTCATTCTTGTCAAAGTCAAAGCGCAGTTCGTTCTGGAAGTAATATAGTGAATGATGATGTCTGGCATATGGCGCGCCAAGAAGTGTCTCTACTTCCTGCGGGGTGGCTGTGAGCGCGATCATTTTATCCTTATATCGGATGCCGGACAGGGGAATCAGTTCTATCGTCTCCATATGAGTTTACTCCTTATATTTTGGGGTTCGTGGTTGTTCTGCGAACCCCTATAATCTGCACGGATTGTTACAGCTTCATCATAACAGATTATAGAAAAGGTGTAAAGCCTTATTCAATTCTCAAAGTGCGAACAGTTCCTCAACAGCACACTACAGCAAAATATTCCATTTTCAGCAGTAAAATGCACATCGCCGCTGTATTTTTCGACAATATTTAAGATACTTTCCACGCCAATGCCCTCATGATCTTTTGACTGCGGGATACCGTTGCAGAAATGGATATCGTCTGCACAGCTATTTTCGCATTTGAGAAGAATCATGGCGTTTTTCTGCTGTGCGACAATCCCGATCCTGCGGGCTGTGGTAACGCGAGCGCAGCCGTTGACTGCATTTTCCAGTATATTTGAGAAAATGCTTACCAAATCGACATCGGAGACACCAAGGGTTTTGTCAAGGCGGATCTCGGCACTCATCGCAATGCCGCGCTGCTGTGCCTTTCGCATATAAGCGGAAATGAGGCTGTTTACCGCGTAGTTTTTGCTGAATTTCCTGTCAAATTTTTCGTCCTCAATCCGTTCATATTCTGCAAGATATTGGAGGATGTTCTTGTAATCCTGACGCTCTGCAAGCTCCATGACAACCATGTTATGATGGCGGAAGTCATGGCGCGTCTGCCTCGCATTGCGCTCGATTTTCTCATATGCCTCCATCTGTGCCTTCAGAAGCTGTTCGTGCATCTGCATCAGACGCAGCTGGTGGGCGTGATTTGCCTGCGCCATAAAGTAAAATAGCAGCATATGTACAATCAGCATAAAAAGATAACACAGAGTCATGATAAAAATATGGGCTGCATTTTTGTCCTTGTGGTATTCATTATAGAACAGCAGGATGGTCATCATGACAAAGGTAAGGCTGGAAATGCAGGCGGTCATTCCGCAGCCGCTCTGCATCTGGCGATAGAGCCGCAGCAGCGTCTGCTTAAAAAAGCGGCGGTACAAAAACAGGAAAAGAAAGTTTAATCCAATGCGCAGTCCCCAGACTGCAAAGCCGCCTGCACCTGCCACAGTATGGGTTGCCAGCGAAATCAGTCCATAGATAAATGTCCACAGGCAGTAGTAGGAGGAGATTAGAAACACTGCCTTTAGGGGATTGGAAGCGGATAACAGAAACAGGAACACGCTGCCAAATACAATGGCAGTCAGAAGATAAGCACTGACAAAAAAGATTCTTTTAGGCAGGCCAAGCTGCGCGCTAATCAAGATAATAAGCTGCATGACAATACCAGTGAGGACAGTGATGAACAAGGTTTTTCTTTTGTGATGTTTGGGTTCCAGCACAAGGTTATAAAACCAGATAACATGAAAGATATTGTTGACAATGTTTGTAATAAATGCCTCGTACATTTTTTTGCTCCTTTGCAAAGTGCCTATCTGAATCGTATTTGATGCACGTTTTATTATATCGTATTTACAATAAAAATGAAACCTAAATCACATTTAAAAATTGACAATATAAGTTAAAAGAAAGGAACATTTTTAAGCAGTTCGAGTCAGATTTGTGTGGTCTTGAGGACAGTATTCGTACAGATTAGCAGCATGAAAGAGATGAAACGTGTCTTCTGATTTGGAAGGTATCGCAGCCAATCTTACAACAATGTAAGAAATCAAAGAAAAATGTAAGCCAGTTCAATAGCTTCCACTTTCCATATTTGCTATACTGTATGTGCAGGGAGGATGAGCCTCCATCAGAAAGGAAGGACGAAGCATGTATATCTTAGAAGTTAAAAATGTCAGCAAAATCTATACAACCCGTTTCGGGAGTACGAAAGTACAGGCGCTCTCAAATATGAATTTCTCTGTGGAGCAGGGAGAGTATGTGGCGATTATGGGGGAGTCTGGCTCTGGCAAGACGACGCTGCTGAATATCCTCGCATCTCTTGACAGGCCGACAGGCGGGGAAGTGCTGCTGAACGGAAAAAATCTGGCGGGCATTAAAGAGAAGGAAATCTCGGCATTTCGGCGCGATAATCTTGGATTTGTATTTCAGGATTTTAATCTGCTTGATAATTTCTCGCTCAAGGACAATATTTTGCTGCCGCTGGTTTTGCAGGGAAAATCTGTTGAGGAGATGGAACAGCGTCTGGCTCCGATTGCTGAGAGACTTGGCATCGCGCAGCTGTTGGCAAAATATCCCTATGAGGTATCGGGCGGACAGATGCAGCGCACAGCCGTTGCGCGTGCGATCATCACGAATCCGCAGATGATTCTTGCGGACGAGCCGACAGGTGCGCTCGACTCCAAGGCATCCTCGGGGCTGCTGGGCGTGTTTCGGGAGATTAACCGTGACGGACAGACAATCCTGATGGTGACGCACAGCACCAAGGCGGCAAGCCACGCAGACCGCATTTTATTTATCAAGGATGGGGAGGTCTTTCACCAGATCTACCGTGGAAACCTGACAAATGAGCAGCTCTACGCAAGAATATCAGATACCTTGACAGTACTGACACAGAAGGCGGACGAAGTGAGATACGCATAGACAGATGGGCGGAGAGGAAGGATTATGAATCAATTATATTGCAGGCTGGCAGTGACCAACTTAAAAAATAACAGGCAGTTTTATCTGCCCTGCATTCTGGCTGGGATGGTGTCTGCGATGATGTTTTATATCATGCGCGCCATACAGGGAAGCGAGGGGATCGCGGCGATGCGCGGCTCTGGGACAGTGTACATTATGCTCACCATGGGGCTTGTGATTGTGGGGTTGTGCACAGGTATTTTTCTCTTTTATACAAACAGCTTCGTGATGAAGCGCCGCAAGAAAGAACTGGGTGTTTACAATATTCTGGGCATGGAAAAGAAACATATCGCAAAGGTGATGGCGTGGGAGTCCGTGATTTTATATGTGTTTACGGTCTGCGGCGGCCTTGTGCTCGGGGTGGTGTTTCACAAGCTGGCGGCGATGTTTCTGGTAAAGCTGACAGGGCTCACAGAGAGTATTCCGTTTTATGTCTCGGGCTGGGGCTGCTTGCAGACGGCGGAGCTTTTTGGTCTGGTCTATCTTTTGATGCTGTTTTATAACTTTTTGCAGGTCAGCCTTGCCAATCCGGTTGCATTGCTGCACGGAAACAGTGTGGGGGAGCGTGAGCCCAAGGTCAAATGGCTGTCCGCAGTGTCTGGCATTGTGTGTATTCTTGTGGGATATTATCTTGCAGTGAGTGTCCATGGTGTCTTGGAGGCGGTCAATATGTTCTTTGTGGCAGTGCTCCTAGTCATTGCCGGGACATATGCGCTTTTTCTGTCTGTGAGCATTGCCTTTCTGAAGATGTTGAAAAAGAACAAGAAATACTATTACCAGACAGCGCATTTTATCACAGTATCAGGGATGCTTTACCGCATGAAGCGCAATGCAGTGGGACTTGCCAATATCTGTGTCCTGTCCACGATCGTTCTGGTTACGATCTCTACGACAGTGTGCTTGTATGCAGGCGGGGAGGATTCCCTGAATCAAAATTTTCCAAAGGAAATCAATGCAACGCTGTATTTTGACAAGGTTCCATCACAAACAGACAGGGAATATTTCGCAGAACAGCTAGAAAAGACAGCGCAGGAGCAGGGCAGAAAAATGACATCTATGTCAGAATATGCGGATATTGTGGCGGTGACGCACATGGATGGAAATGCGGTGGAGCGCTATGATAACGAGAATCCTTCACATAATTTTCTGGAAATGGGAATGCTGTATGTGATGGCGCGGGCGGATTATGAGAAATTTACAGGGGATCTCTGTGAACCGATTGCGCCGGGGAGTGTGATGGTTGCAGCGTCAGATGTTCTGGACGGGAATGTGATTGAGATTTTTGGAACGGAATATCCGGTTGCGGCGAAGATGGCATTTCCAAAGGATTTCCCCAACAGAGAGATACAGGAGTTTCTGGGCAATAAACAGGTGATCTATATTGTGGTGGAGGATGAGCAGGCGCTGGAACCGTTTCTGTCCTATGAAGTGCAGTATCATATGGAAATGGATGTGGATGGAACACCGGAGGAGCGAAAGGTATTTGCGGCGGCGGTGCGGGAGACCATCGCATCGGGCAAGGAGAAGATTGCGTTCACATCAGGAATGATTCATTCAAGGGCAGAGCAGCGTGAAGAGTACATGGGGCTCAACGGCGGTTTTTTGTTTCTCGGACTGTTTCTCGGAATGATGTTTCTGATGATTACGGTGCTGATTATTTACTCATACTTCGCATACTGAAATATGATAAAAAAATAAAATCAATACTTTCATAAATAAAAATGGTATAGGTA
>VSNR01000190.1 GCA_009774345.1 Lachnospiraceae bacterium
CATGAGCTACAGGAAGAGTCAGAAAAACACTGGGATTTTCTGGCTTCTTAGTGGTACAAACTTTTAACTCACAAGTATTGGAATTTTGTTGTAGAAATGTTTCAGAAATGTTAAAATGCAAAAACGGGCTGTCGCTTTAAGAAATAAAATTTCATAGAGCGACAGCTTTATTTTGAACTTTCTTTCACTTAAATCCCAGATTCAGCGCTGGTTTATTTATATTCCTTGCCATAGTAAGCAGTATCCTCTCTGTTCACAAACCCCTGATAATGTTGTTTGCCATAAGCGCCCGCCCCTTTTCCAGATAGACGGTTGCTGCATCATATTTCCTGATATACTCAAAATTCACAAGAAATGATCTGTGGGTTCGGTAAAATTCAACCCCTGCTTTTTCTTCCAGTTCTTTCATTTTCCCATAATATTCTATATCCGCATCCATCGTATGCAGAATCACTTTCCGGTCATATACCTCTGCAAATTTATCATTGCAATTATTTGATTCTGTATATCCTCAACAACTTCTATTCTAATGCTGCCTATATTTTTTCTTGCCATTTCAAAATCTATATCGGGAAACAGTCTTTCGCAAAAACGATTTGTTTCGGGAGATGCCCCCATCAATGCTGTCACAAGCAAATTCGCATCAAACTGTTCTAATACTACTTTCAGTTCCTTTTCAGAAATTTTTGAAATCTGCTCAAAATCCGTTATCCGCTGTGGCTGTATCTTTGGTTCTAATATGTCATTTATCGTGATGTCATATAATTTAGAAATTTTCAATAAAACATCTAAATCAGGAACAGTTGTTCCTGTCTCCCATTTTGATACTGCCTGCCTTGATATGCCTAACTCTTTTGCCAAATCATCTTGTGTGTAGTTGTTGCTTTTGCGCAAAAACTGTAAGTATTTCGATATAATAATCATATTCATAAAAATCACCCTCCTTGTTGTCATTATAAGGTATGTGGCAATAAGAATAAAGAATTTGGTAAGTGCTGAAAAGCAAATACCAGTTGCGTCTTAACTCACAACTCATAGCATTTACAAGTGACATTATCCCATCAGTCGAATTTTCAGCACATTTCCTCTCCATTTCTGCAAGGATTCTCTTTCACCGACTTACGATTGAACGTTTTCCCCGCCGCAGCCTGTGTGTGGATACGCTATTTTCAATCTGCTTTAACCCGTCTCCGATAATATCAATCTGATTGGCAGTTTTTCTGACAGGTTTGTGATTCACATGGAGATTGATGCCGGTAGCTTAAACCGCAACACCCTTGTGGTATATTGTCCTTTCCGCCACTAAATGCGATATACACCTCGTCCATACCGTAATAATCGACCCATTCCCGTATACGGCGCTACGCCATCCGTATTTTTATGGAAAGTGGAAGGGTCTGCATCTGGTGCAAATCGCTCATTGTATGTTTGTTCATATTTTCCTGTCACTCCTTTCTTCTGCATAGAAAAATACCACCCTGCATGATTTACAAGACGGTATTTCCAAGATAAAAAGGTGTATGATATCACCTAAAGTTACCGCTATGAAATTTTTAGATAAAAACACCAGTTTTTTCGCAAATTCAACGGACTGTTCCCTGATAAATCGTTCAACATCCTAGTTTATCTTGCATGAAAACTCGGAAAGAACCTGAATCAGAGTGTCCTCTCCGAGTCCATGACTTCCGTCACCTAAATACTCACGAATGTTGAAAACGGTATATTTACTTGTTTCCTGCATTCGCTTTCTTCCTTTTCTCCATAAATTTCGCTATATCTTTCGGGTCTGTTAAAAAAGTTGCACTAACATTAATCGGAGGCGCCGGATTGTTGAAAGACGCTTCAATCGCATCGGCAAACATCTCCACCTGCTTCTGACCTGATATAACAAAATTCTTGGTAATGCTTGAAGTTGCCATATAAACACCTCCTTTATCAGTATGGCTCATTTTTCACTGCTTACTCTGTTTGAGTGCAATCCGCATACCACCTACTCATATTTTACGATTTTATCGACTGTTTTGCAATCAAATTTATGTAAATTTTTATGACCGCCTCTTTTCCTTTTGTAAAAAGCTACGAGGGCAGCTGAACGGATAAGCGTGCCGTTTCCATAGAGCTTTTCCGCCGGCAGCCGTTTCCCGTCAATTCCAATGCCCAAAACGCCTTCTTCGCGTTATTGTACAGATGGGCATTGCAACTATTCCATCTTCATATTTGCTGCAATTCACCTTTCTTCAAACGAAAGACTACATCTGCCTGTTTTGCGAGGTCATTTGAATGGGTTACGATGATGACGCATTTCCCCATCTGATGGGCGCATTCTTTCAAAATATTTGTGATGCCAACTGCGGTATCCTCGTCCAGATTTCCAGTCGGCTCGTCCGCAAGGATAACGCTTGCATCAGAAGCCAATGCACGGGCGATTGCCACTCGCTGCTGCTGACCGCCAGAGAGCTTCAGCACGTTCCGTCTGCTTTCTTCCTCGGTTAGTCCCATGCGCTCTAAAACGGGCATAGGCGGCACCTTTGAGGTAAGAGCCACATTTTCTCTCGGTGTCAGATAGTCTATCAGATTGTAGCTCTGGAAGATAAATGCAACGTGATTCTTGCGGTGTGCCGCAAATCCAGTCTTTTCAATATCCTCACCGTTGTATAAAATCTGTCCGCTCTGGGGGCTGTCCAGACCTCCAAGCAGGGAGAGCAGGGTAGTCTTTCCGCAGCCCGATGCGCCGAGGATTGCATACATTTTGCCTGCCTCTAATTCTGCATTTACATTTTTTAATACATTTCGCTTATCGTCATAGGAATAGCGGATATTACGAATTTCCATAATGCTCATTGAAAATACCTCCTTAACTCATCTGTGATAAAATTTTTTTAGGCTTCATCTGTATGACTGAAATGGATGCCGCTGAAACGGAAAACGCTATCAGTAACGTACCGAAAATATAGATATATAGCAAATAGTCGGGACTGACAGTTACTTGAACAGATTCCAGTGTTTCCACATTAGAAGTGTCGTATGGAATATACTGTCCTGTTATATCAAGGTACTCGGTGCCATCGTCTGGCAGTTCTATTTCGGGCAGGGGCTGTGATTCAGACACTTGATGGAAAATCAAGTCGCTCACTCCTTGTGAAATGAGGTTGCTTGTAAAAAAGGACAATCCAAAAGCAACTATCGCTATCATCAGCACTTCTACTGTATACTGCAAAATAATTCTGCTTTTTGAAATTCCGACAGAAAGCAGGATGCCAGTTTCATGCCGACGCTGCTTTATCCACATGGAAAGAATCAGTATCAAAATACCGACACTCACTGCAACGCATCCGACAATGAGCCAGACAATCAGATTCTGCATAGCTGTCAATGGCGAAGCAACTGCTTCGTATGCGGAGTTATCCATTGTGAGGGTAAAGGAATCCCAGTTTAAATCAAGGGCTTTTATCTGGCTTGCGATTTTTTCCATTTCTCTGGGGTCATCCACATAAAAATCAACGCCGTTATCATACTGTATCACATCCCTCTGCATGATTTCCTGCATTGCCTTATGGTCTATAATCAAGCGGTTGCGCTTATCCGTTGATGTAGTGTGGAATGGATTGGTATCTCCCTTATACTTGTAAATGCCAACAACTTTCAGTTTCACATCAGGATAATCACCGTTGTCAAAGCAGCACTGTACGGTAATGGTATCGCCGAGCTTTAAATTGTTTTTTTCCGCAATTGCCGAACTGATTAAAACAACATGGTCATCATCTTCCTTAATATGCCGTCCTTCTACCAACTGGAACGCTTTTCGGGTAAAGAAATTAAAATATTCTGAATTTGTGACAGATGGAAGCCTGCTGTCATCGATTTCTGCACCAAAACTAATCCCAGATATGAAATCAAAGTCTTTTGCATAAACATCCCCGTCACCTATGCCGTTATATGCTTTCACCCCATCTATTGACATAATCTTTTGAATATCCCTGTCAGTAATGGGAGTTCCAACATATTCAACCAACATTCCACCTGCCGCCTGCTGATACCGCCAGTTTTTGTTATTGCTCTTATCTAATTCAAGGCGAATGCTCCCGCCTACGGACTGGCGCAGACTTAGGGCAGAATCGTCTGCCGCTTTATATATGGATAATCCAGTCAGAATAAAGGTGGATATTGTAACCAACACCAAAAACAGGATAAGGGTTTTTGTCTTTTTCCGCATCGTATATAAAAATGCTCTCTTTAATGTACTCATGGCTTTTATCCTCCTGTCAGCTCATTTTTGATAAAATATCTTTTGGTTTCATTCGGGCAACTGGCAAAGCAGCCGTAACCACTGCAAGCACGATAATAAGTGTCTCTAAAAGGAATTGCAGAGCTGTCGTTTTTAGGGAAATTGACATTGCAATTACAGTTCCCGTATTTTTTAGGGCGGCTTCTACTTGTCCCACGATGAACCGTCCCAACATGGGTGATACAAAGAACACCAAGGCAGCAATCATAAGGATTTCACAAATAAGCTGTAGCATAATCTGGGGAGCAGATTCGCCAACGGAAAGTAATATCCCCGCTTCATGTATCCGATTCCTTATTCTCATTGCAAGCACAAGGGCTACTACGATAAAGCCAACTCCTGCAATTACAGTAATCAGTATTTCCGTAAGCCGTTCCATTGTCTGAATCTGATATGCAACTGCCTTGTATTCGGATTCGTTTATGCGGATAAAGTAATCCTCCCATTGGATAGACGTTATCTGCTGTACCTGCTCCACAATGTGATTCAATTCCTTTGGGTCAGTCACATAGAAAGTTACATTCCCAGAATATCCGAATGGTTTTTGCCCAGACAATTTCCAGTAAATATCATGGGTTGTGAAAATGGTGTCATCATCATATTCCATCTTCCCGTCACTGGAATACAGCCCTACAATCAAGACCTTGGTTTGTTCCCCGCTGTCACCAGAAGCAGATTTCAAAATAAGCTCACTGCCAACTTGTAAATGGTTCTCTGCCGCCAGTTTATCGCTGATAAGTGCTGCGTCCCTGTCATCTTCTGTAATATGCCTGCCCTCCGCTAATTCCAGTATTCCGTTCATAAAATCCGTCTGGTAGGCAGTTTCCGTATTAGCGGAAAGACTGCCGCTTGACATTGCAGAAAGATAGTAGATTCCCTCGGCAGTGACAGAAGTGTGTTGTTCGGCATTGTAAGTCTTTATGCCCTCTACAGTTATCATCTGTTCCACTGTATTAAGGGAAATAGGGATTTTTTCAGCGGTATATCCTGCTTCGTTGTCACGAAAGTCCAGATTGTTGATGTTTCCGCTCATGGTAAAGGACGCACCTATTGTTGCCCGCAGGTTCTCCGCTGCTTTTGCCGTTCCGTCTCGGATGGAAATTCCCACCATGACCGACACGGTTATTAAAAGCAACAGCAGAAAAAGCGTCAAACTCTTTCCCTTTTTTCTAATGACATAAAGTAATGCTCGTTTGTAGACGTTCAAAATAGTTCCTCCTTTCGCTTGATACCCATAGATTCTATCCCTCTCATGTGATTGGGGTATCATTCTAATATGAATGGCGTATGAAATTGCAGAAAAAAAGCTGCCTGCTTTCTGCGCAGGCAACTTTCAAGCTATCTAAAATTCTATTGTGAAACGCATTCCGCTGTTATCCTCTATGGCTGCAAACGTGTAAGGAATCTGCAAGGTTTTTAGGATTGTGTCAACAATATATAAGCCCAATCCGTTACCGCCCGTATCTGGGCTGCGTCCGTACTCTGGACGGTAGAACGGTTCAAAGATGTGGGTTAGATATTTCTGGGGAATCGGGACACATTCGTTCTCGAAAATCAGATTTTGATTCTCTATATAAATTCTAATACTGCCTCCCTTGGATGTATAGGAAACGGCGTTAGCCAGTAGGTTAGAGATTACTTTTTTTATCATAGGGAGCGGATAGCATATCGAAAGTTTTCCGTAAGTATCCGTTTCTATGCAAATCCCTTTCGACTTGGCAATAATCGCATAGGGTGGAAGTACCTGTGGAATCAGTTCGGATAAGTCGATTTCTTCATCCTCTCCATCCTGTGGCTTTTCAAACTTTGATACATCCAGAATTTCCCGAATCATTGCCGCCAGTTGCTCCATCAGAATTTTACACTTTGGCAAGTACACACTATGGTCTTTGTATTTCCCCACATTCAAAATCATATTTTCCAACATCACATTTACGGCAGTAACGGGCGTTTTTAATTCATGGGAAGCAGAGCGAAGCAAATTTGTTTTTTGTACTTCCATTTCTTCTACCTTGTGGATTTCCTGCTCCAAGTCATGAATTGTTTTGAGCAGATTATCATACAGGTTGTTTACATTTTCTGCCAATGCTTCAATTTCATCATGGGTCTGGATTTCACAACGGACATCCGATGTCAATTCCTGCATCTGCTTTGTTGCACTTGAAATCTGTTTGATTGGCTTTGTGAGCATATGGGAATATGCTAGGGCGGACAGTATTGAAATAAGCGTACATAAAAAGGCGGTAATGGGTAAAATAACAATGACTGTACTGACCGCATCCTCAATCTGCTGTCTTGATACCGTGGCTTTTACATATCCGTTTTCATTCGGCAATATCTTTTCCACATAAAAGAAATCTGTACCGCCTTTTGGATTCTGGGACAGTGATATTTTTATCTTTCCATCTGTTTCTTCCGCAATGATGTTCACCACTTCCGTAGTGTCAGAAGAATTCAAAAGTTCTGATTCACCTGCATTCAGTAAATTCATTACATAGGTATAGCCACCATAGCATACTGAAACATCAGCCCACCATTTCCCAGCAAATTTTGTCACTAATGAAAGTCTTTCCGAATTTGGAGTATTCGCTATTTCTTCACACAAGTTTGCTACATCGTCTTCCAATTCGTTCCGCTGACGAAAATGATATACCACTGGAAGCAGACTATAAATAAGCAAGTGGGAAACTGCCACAATTATAATCATCAGACTAAATGTATATAAAAAGGTTTTCGGGAAAAGTTTCAGCTTTCTCATGCGTCCACCTCCAATTTATATCCAATTCCTTTCACTGTGACAATGCAATCAAGTTCCAATTTTTTTCGCAGGTTTCTGATATAGCTGTCAACAATACGGTCTATCACATAAGAATCGTCTCCCCAGACAGCATTTAATATCTGTGACCGTGACAGCACCAGCCCCTTATGGCCGAGTAACAGCTTCAGCAATTCGATTTCTTTGGGGGTTATATCAATTTTTCCGTTCTGGTTGCAGGCGGAGTATCCAGAAAAGTCCACGGTCAACTCACCATACTTCCAGATATTCAACTCATCCTTTACACCTGCCCGACGCAGCAGGGCGGTGATGCGTTTTCCAAGCACCACCATTGAAAACGGTTTTGTCATATAATCGTCTGCCAAACAATCAAAGCTTGATACCTGCGTATATTCATCTTCTAATGCCGTGAGCATGATGACTGGTATCTGACTTGTCTTTCGTACCGCATTTAATACCGCAAGCCCCGACATTGTAGGCAGCATAATATCAAGGACGATTAAATCTATCTTGTTCTGTGAGAAAATCTCCAAAGCCTCTGTTCCGTCATACGCTGATATAATTTCGTGACCTGCTTCTTGCAGATATTCAGAAAGAGCTTCGCATGTATCAACATTATCTTCTACAATTAGTATCTTTGCCACAAAGACCACCTCCAGCTTTATCTTAGCATCTCCGTGTGTATGGAGTATGAATTTTTTTGCATTTTTCGGAATGTTCATTCAAATAAATTTTTCTTTCCTATTCAATGCAGAAGAAGAATATCCATTTTTAGATGGCAAGCATCATGGAAATATGTATAACTGACTGTTTCGCTTTGAATAATAAGTCTTTCTATCCTTTGATTTTCCACTAATTAACGTTTTATTTTATCACAGGTACAATTTTACAGATATATCCCCGCCATTTTTGCAAAATCAGATTTTCTCCCGATAAGTTCCGACTTTTTTTCTTCTGGCAGGCTCTCAAATACGCCATTGTACCCTTTTTCCATCAAAGGAGTGCCTTTCGCCATAAGATACAGCTTCATATCAAGCCATTCCTGCCACAATCCCTCAAATTTTGCCCGTTCTTCATTTGTGATATAAGGGTCATAATCGGATAGCTCTTTGTACTGCCTGTGCTTCGTTATATCGAATTTGTCCGAGAAAAAAGGTCTCACGCCCCTAAGCCGCATAATACACTTTCCGCCGTCC
>VSNR01000191.1 GCA_009774345.1 Lachnospiraceae bacterium
CTACACTGTTTCATGAGTTTTATATCAGACGTAAGGATTTACAGATTTTGATAAAAATGATATGATTACAAAAGTATTTTGTTATCAATTTTTTAAAAATGAAAGGATATAAACCAGTATGGAATTTATTTTTCTGGGCGGCGCCATGGAGATTGGCGCGAGCTGCATCTATGTGAAGGCGGGCGGAAAACGCCTTCTGTTGGACAGCGGTATCCGCCAGTCTGGCACGAAGGACCCGCTGCCGGATTTCCGCACGATACAGGAACAGGGCGGGCTGGATGCAGTCATTGTGAGCCATGCACATATGGATCATATCGGAACGCTGCCAATCATCAGCAAGGCATATCCGAACGCGCGAATCTATATGACAGTCATGACCGCAGAGCTGACGCGCGTGCTGCTTTATGACAGTCTGAAAATAATGGCGTACCGCGAGGATGAGATCCCGCATTACACAGAGCAGGATGTGCTGGATATGCTGGGACGCGTCACACCGATGCGGTATCAGACGGAGCTTTCGATCTTGGAGGATGTCCGTCTGACCTTATATCCGGCGGGGCATATCGCAGGGGCAGCGTGTGCCTGCCTCGCCACACAGGAGGGGACTTTGTTTTATTCCGGGGATTTTGCCGCATTTTCACAGCGCACGATCGAAGGAATCCATATACCGAAGCTGCGCCCGGATGTTGCCATTGTGGAGACGACTTACGGGAACCGGCTGCATGCAAACAGGCAGGTGGAGGAGCGGCGTCTTGT
This sequence comes from Lachnospiraceae bacterium, assembly GCA_009774345.1. Classification (GTDB taxonomy): domain Bacteria; phylum Bacillota; class Clostridia; order Lachnospirales; family Lachnospiraceae; genus COE1. Next base: position 757 of record VSNR01000191.1, read on the forward strand.
GGAGCTGGTGCGGGAGTGTACAGCGTGTGGGCAGAAGGTGCTGATTCCGGCTTTTGCGCTGGGGCGGTCGCAGGAAGTTTTGCTGATTCTGCGCGCCGCGATGCAAAATGAGGAGCTGCCTGTGGTTCCTGTGTATGTGGACGGCATGGTGCGCGATATCAACATCGTCTATACCCGCAATCCGACATTTCTGAAAAATGCACTTGGCAAGCGGATTCTGCGCGGCGGCGAGCCTTTTTATACAAAAGAAATCCAGCCGGTTGCGCCCAGCCAGAACCGTGAGGAGCTTCTCGAGACAAAGGGTGCTGCAGTCATCGTGTCCAGCTCGGGCATGCTGACAGGCGGACCGAGTATGCAGTATGCAAAAAAACTGGTGCAGTCCGAAGATGCGTGCATCATTATCACTGGATATCAGGATGAGGAATCGCCAGGGCGGCAGCTTTTGAATCTTCTGGAAAATAAGGAGGAGCGCAAAATTACACTGGATGGAACGACGATTCCGGTAAAGTGCCGCGTCGAGCAGGTAGGGCTGTCCGCGCACGGGGACAAGTCAGAGATCACGGCATTGCTCGAACGGCTGTCCGCACGTCAGGTTTTTCTGGTTCATGGAAATGAGGAGACGGTGCGCGAGTACGGGAAGGAGCTGGCGATGGCGGACTACCGCCGTCATGTCTATCTGCCGGAATGCGGGCAGGCGTATCCTGTCGAGATTCGAAAGAAACGGCAGCAGCTTGACAATACGCTGCCGTATACAATGCAGAAAACGACGGCATTTACTGTTGGGGATGCGCCGCTTCTGTGGGCATACTGGCGTGAACATTACAGCGGCAGGCGGTTTCCAGTCTCACAGATTGCCGTCATCTGGCATGGGCGGCAGCAGGAGGAGGACGTTTTGCAGCAGATGCAGGGAATTTTGACGGAAAGCCCTTACTTTTCACCCAATATGCGCCAGTTGTTCTTGTTTGAGGCCAATAATGAGGAGGAGGTCGAGAAAGCGCTGGCGCCGAAGGAGTGGACCATGCAGGATTTGGAACTGCTGGTGCAGGAGCATTTTACAGCGTTCCCATATCGGAAAATGGGCTATTATCAGGACCGGCACGAAATTGTTCTGTTGTTTGACTATCCAGACAGCATCGACAAAACGCTGTTTTGTGAGCGCGCGGCAGCGTTTCAGGAGAGCACAGGCTGGACGATCAGCGTGAACCCTTCGATGAATCACACTGCCGCGGGCAGTCTGCTTTACGCTGCATTTGGAGGCAGGCTGCAAAAGACCTCCTATTATGTGGACAAAAAACAGTATGCCGTGACGATATCGGGTGAGGAGGAGAACGACCGGGAGGCTGCGGAGGCATTTTACAGGCAGACCGGATGGCTGCTCTATATTAACGGAAAGTGCCCAGACAGCAGGAATGCAGCCATGCAGACAGCGGCAAACCAAATGCCAGCACAGGAGCCAGAATATATGTTCACGCCGAGCAATGCAGCCATGCAGCCCGTGGAGCAGAATCTTGCCTTCTCTTGTATCGAGCAGAGTTTTGCAGGACTTCCAGACCAGATTGAAAAGAAGAGCATCCGGCAGGATGAGCGGGGAAAATATCTGGAATTTAGTTTTGTCTCTCCGATGGTTGGGCTGCGATACCGGGAGGAGATTCAGCGCATCGCGGACCAGATTGGATGGCGCATCCGCATTGCCGACAAAGTCAACCAGAATACGCTGTTTCAGCGAATCCGAATGCTCTGTGCAGAACAGGGGATTGCGCTTGCAAAAAACCCCTCTTACATACCAGACAGGCGGGTTGTGGTGGTAAAGACCGCGGAGGCGGCGGATACAGAGAAACAGGCGGCAGTCGCAGAGACATTTCAGAAACAAACGGGGTGTGGGTGTGAGTTTGGGTGATATCGTAAAACGAAAAAGAGTTTCTATTTTATGCATGGTTAGCATTTTTATCTTGCTGTGCACAGCGTGTGCTGACAATATCTCGTATTCTGAGAGTGAAGAAGAAATTACACAGGAAAATACAGTGCTAAATCCGCAGACGGAAGAAGAGCAGAACGCAGGCACTGTATTGGAAGAGCAAAACGAAGGCGCTGTATTGGAAGAGCAGAACGAAGGCGCTGTATTAATAGAGCGTACTGTGCGTGATGCTCCTGTGCGTATTGATTTTTATACCAGAGAACAAAGTACGAAAAACGGGGATGACGCTGTTTTGTGTACGAGAAAATGTATTTATCCGGTTGTGACAATCGCAGGAAATGAGAATGCTGCGGACAGGATTAATGCAGATATACAAAAAAGGATAGATTCTTTTGATACAGGTACTTCTGTGCTGGATGATGCTAATCAGGCTTATCAAAGCATGCGTGATTCAAGAGAGGCTGAGTTTCATTTTTATCCATATTTTGACGAGTTGATATTTACTGCTGTCCGTGCTGACAGTAATGTGGTATCTTTTCTTGAGACATCACAGTATTATATTGGCGGCGCACATGGTATGTATTACTATAGCGGACTGAATTATGATACACGGACTGGTGAACGGATCAATTTTGCAGACTTGTCAGCAAATGCAGATGCTTTCAGACAGGATACGCTTGCATTTATTCATGATCTTGCTGCTACAGCAGCTTATCAGGGGATTATGTGGGGAAATGATGCTGATGAACAGCAGGAAATATTATATCAGGACGAAAGGTGGTATCTTTCGACATCAGGGCTGGTATTGTTCAGTAATCCGTATGAACTTGGTCCATTTTTTGCAGGTGAGATAGAGTTTACAATTCCTTATTCTGACTTGGAAGGAATGGATTTGAAAGAAAGATATAATTATACAGGAGCGAAGACGATTCGGCTACAGACCGAGGAAATTTGCTGCTTAGACTTGAACGGTGATGGACGGGAGGAGGAGATTCAATTTTATATAGACCAAATGGGAAGTTATGATACAGATGTTCACTTTATCATTGACGGTACTGACTATGCAGTGGAGCATGAAGAACTATCCCGTCAATTTTCGGATGACCACTATATATTTTCATGGGCACAATGTTATTTATATGATATGGATCCGACAGATGTTGAGATAGAAATTGCTTTTCAGATGAACTATAACACTTGGGAAGACGATATAGTTACGCCTCATACATTTCTCTATCGTTACGAAAGAACAGGTGAACTTACTTATCTTGGCAGCATTGTTGGAACGGTCACAGATCCAACAGTAAAGTTATGCACAATATCACAGAACACGGAATCTGAAGTACAAAACTAAAGTATAGACTTTGTATGTAAGTCATGATATACTTGAAACATGAAGTTTTGAAACCAGTGTCTTCATGAAATACTATAAAACAGACTGCCAAAACAAAGGAGCAAAGCGATCACAGACAGTGAAAAATTGGATATGATATTATCGGAAATATTGGTATTGAGACAAAAAGTTGAACGCCTTGAGGTTGGACAGTTGGAAATCAAAAAGGAGCAGTATATGATTAATCGGCAGATCGCAGATACCTACAAGCTTGCTCTTGATGTGTGGGGACAAGGTGTAGAAAACCGCTCATGGATTTTGACCTGTTACTGGAACGGAGTGAACAGTAACACACTTAGCGTGTGAAATGGTGAAAAAGATTTTCCCAATCTTGCACAGACCTTTAAAAAAGTGTATACTTGAAAAAGAGTATATTTTTATTCTGAATATAAAAAATGGAAAGGAAGAATAAATGAATGAGTAAGAAAACAACAGTTTTGATGATCCTTGACGGTTATGGATTAAACGAGAAGACAGAGCACAATGCGGTCGCACTCGGCAAGACGCCTGTGATGGACAGGCTGATGAAAGAGTATCCGTTTGTGAAGGGAAATGCAAGCGGCATGGCAGTCGGACTTCCTGACGGACAGATGGGCAATTCTGAGGTAGGGCACTTAAATATGGGTGCTGGCAGAATCGTCTATCAGGAGCTTACGAGAATCACAAAAGAAATTCAGGATGGCACATTTTTTGAAAATCCGGCGCTGATGGAGGCGGTGGAGAACTGCAAGGCGAAAAATTCAGCGCTGCATCTGTTTGGTCTTTTGTCAGACGGCGGCGTGCACAGCCACAATACGCATTTATACGGATTGTTAGAGCTGGCAAAGAGAAACGGTCTGTCTGATGTCTATGTACATTGTTTCTTAGACGGACGTGATACGCCGCCTGCATCGGGAAAAGGCTTTGCGGAGGAGCTGGAGGCGAAGATGGCAGAAATCGGCGTCGGCAGGATTGCCTCTGTGATGGGACGCTACTATGCGATGGACAGAGATAACAACTATGACCGTGTACAGAAGGCGTATGAGGCAATGACAGAAGGAAAGGGTGAACAGGCATCGTCTGGACCGGCTGGCATTCAGCAGTCTTACGACAATGATAAGACAGACGAGTTCGTGCTTCCTACTGTCGTGGCAGAGAATGGAAAAGCGATCGCGACCATCAAGGACGGCGATTCGATTATTTTCTTTAATTTCAGACCAGACCGTGCAAGAGAGATTACCCGCGCGTTCTGCGATGACGATTTCAAGGGATTTGACAGAAAGCGGCTTGACCTGAAATATGTCTGCTTCTCAGACTATGACCCGACGATTCCAAACAAGATCGTAGCGTTCCACAAGATTGCTGTGACAAACACCTTCGGCGAGTGGCTTGCAGCAAACAACATGACGCAGGCAAGAATCGCTGAGACAGAGAAATATGCCCATGTCACGTTTTTCTTTAACGGTGGTGTAGAGGAGCCAAACAAGGGCGAGGACAGAGTGCTCGTGCCTTCGCCAAAGGAAGTGGCGACCTATGATCTGAAACCTGAGATGAGCGCCTATACGGTGTGTGACAAGCTGACAGAGGCGATTCGGTCTGGCAAGTATGATGTGATTATCATCAACTTTGCAAATCCTGACATGGTAGGCCACACAGGCGTTGAGGAGGCTGCAATCAAGGCAGTGGAGGCAGTGGACGAGTGTGTAGGAAAGGCAGTGGACGCCATTCTTGAAGTAAACGGTACGATGTTTATCTGTGCGGACCATGGCAATGCAGAACAGCTTGTGGACTATGAGACAGGGGCGCCGTTCACCGCGCATACGACAAATCAGGTGCCATTTATCCTCGTGAATTACGATCCGGCATATACCTTGAGAGAGGGCGGATGCCTCGCGGATATCGTGCCTACCTTGATCGAGACAATGGGCATGCAGCAACCGGCAGAGATGACAGGAAAGTCCTTGCTGGTGCAAAAATAGTGGACTGAATGGATTGCAGTTTACACCGGAAATTGCTGGTGTGAGCTGCAATTGTTGTTTATGCACACGGGCACCCAGATGAAATTTGCCAGCAGAAGCTGACGGGTGCCCGGCGCGCGAGTAGGGGAAGCAAATATATGGGAATATTTTTGAACAGTATTGCGCCGTTAGAGGCATATAAATTAGTGGTGACAAGTCCTTACTTTGTAGATAAATCCGCACTGATAGAGGAACTGATCCCCGCTCTAAATGTGGAGAGGCGGTATTTTTGTATTACACGGCCGCGCAGGTTTGGAAAAACAGTGATTGCCACGATGGTAGGGGCATTTTTTGGAAAAATTAAAGAGGAGGACAGGCTGTTTGACGCACTTCAAATCGCTACAGCGGCACTATATACGAAACATTTGCATCAGCATGAAGTATTTTTTATAGACCTTAGCCGTGTTCCAGAAAAGTGCAGCACATATCAGGCATATATCACACGCATTATTGATGGGATGAAAAAAGATTTATCCGACAGATTTTCGGATTTGGACATAGATTGTACAAAGTCTGTGTGGGATATACTTCAACTGGTTTTTGAGGAGACAAAAACGAAGTTTATTTTTGTGTTGGATGAGTGGGATGCCATTTTTCATATGAGCTTTGTCTCGGAAAACGAGCGGAGAGAATACCTGTTATTTTTAAAAAATCTATTGAAAGATCAGGCATATGTGGAGCTTGTGTACATGACGGGTGTCCTTCCGATTGCGAAATATTCCAGTGGTTCAGAACTGAATATGTTTGCAGAGTATGATATGGCAACAAAGGAGCGGTTTGGCGCATATTTTGGATTTCTGGACTGCGAAGTTGACAGCCTGTTTGCTGCTTATCAGAAAAATACAAGAAATCAGAGAATTACGCGTGAAGATTTGCGTAGGTGGTATGACGGATATCATATCGCATCAGGGGAGAGACTATACAATCCGCGGTCAGTGGTGCTTGCTTTGTCAGATAACCAGCTTTCAGATTACTGGACCAGTTCAGAACCTTATGATGAGCTGTTTTATTATATCAGAAATAATATAGAAGATGTTCGGGACGACTTGGTTTTGATGGCATCAGGAGAGGGCGTTGCGGTGGAAATCGGGCAGTTTGCAGCAGCTTCTATGGAAATACGTACAAGAGAACAGATTTACTCTGCGATGGTGGTGTATGGGCTTCTGACCTATGAGGATGGAGAAGTATTTATTCCAAATAAGGAGCTGATGAGTCAGTTTGAGGAGTTGCTGTGCACATAACACAGAATCTCCCATATTATCCTACAATAATGAAACGGAGCTGGCAGCGGTAGTCAATCTTTGTTATCTGGCGGCGCGGGACAAGTACCGTGTAGAGCGTGAAGATAAAGCTGGAAAAGGATTTGTGGATTTTATCTTCTATCCTGAGCGCAAAAATCTTGATAGCATTATTCTTGAATTGAAGGTAGACAGTACGCCTGAGGAGGCAATCAAACAAATCAAGGATAAGGCATATGCACTTCGCCTGAAAGGAAAATTAGGTGAAAAATCCAGATCTACAGGACGGATTTTGGCAGTGGGTATCAGCTATAGCAAAGAGACAAAAGAGCATTGTTGTAAGATAGAAGTATTGGCGTAATCAGTTATATTTATTTTACAAAAGGGGGCATAAGATGAGACACAAATGGTATGGAGATATTTTAACAGGTATTCTTTTTATCATAATTTTTTTCATAACTGAACATAGTTCTTTGTCTGTTTTACAGGCTGAGGAAAAGAGTTTAGAAGTTATAGGAAAAGTTTACGAGTTTGATGACAAGAGTGAGTACGAAATATCTTCCACTGAGGTATTTAGTGATACGAATAAAGTAAATACGCTGGGTAAGCTTTTGATTGATGGAAATGTTTTAAAGGTATTAGAAAATGATGAAATTCCGATATATGAGATAAGCAATGATGATTGTATTACGATTTCATATGCGAATGATCATTCATGGTTGGACAAGAATGATGAAGGATGGTATTTGGTTGAGGATAGTAAAAAGAAAGTTGATGGTATAAAATTAGGGAAAAAGGTTGGTAAATGTGCTATAATTATACAAACTTCTTTAGATAGAAAAAATTGGACTGAGGATATAAGAGTTAATTTTGCAGAATCCTCAGATTCTGAACCAATTTTACAATCTAATGATATTCAGCTTATAAATGCTCATACTTCGCATACTGAAATAT
>VSNR01000192.1 GCA_009774345.1 Lachnospiraceae bacterium
CGATAATATATATCCTAAAATTATATAGGTAAATTGTATACTGGTGGTCGAAAAGGAGAATCACCAGTATGATGTGATGTACACAGCCTTGATCTGAAAACAGACTGATTTTAGCAAATGCTGATAAATTCGGAAGACAACAAAGACAGGGTGCTGGTGAACAAAATAATCCTAGAATAGAATATGTGTCAGTGAATTGCAGAGGATGTGGTGGAGTGAATCAAATAGCGAAGGGGACAAAGGCTGAATGTGAGAATTGCGGTATGATGATCAAAACCAAGTAGGAAAGACAGACAAGCAGCCGCGCAATGTGGCTACTTGTCCTCGTCTTTTATAATATCATCATTAATCTGCTCAAACAACTCGCTGACAGGAACCTCTAAAATTTCACATAGTCGTTCCATTGTATCAAAACGGATAGAAGATGTCTGGTTGGTGACAATGTTATGATAATTTCTGTAACACATTCCAAGCCGTTGACTGAGCCAGTAATTCGTTTTTCCTTTTTCGTCAAGTATTTCTTTGATTCTTAATCGGATCGTCATGGTGCCAATACCCCCTTGTTCATTATATATAGTTATGTGCTTGAAAAAAAGCTGCATATAAGCATCGTGCCTAAATGCACAGTGCATAAAAGCACTAAATTTCCTTGTGTAATGGTACTTTTTATTGTACAATAATATAGGATAAAAAAATATACCATCAATTTATTAGCATGGACACATTATGTCCATGCTAAAGTGTATAATAAAATTATGGGAAAGGAGGAGAACATGAAATGGATGAAAGGCATTTGGATAAAACAAATCGAATTTTATTCTTATATACAAAGCTTTTACAGGGGCAGCTTTTAATCAAGAGTGAGCTTGCGCAATTGATGGGGGTCAATGAGAAAAGTATCCAGCGGGATTTAGAAGATATAAGAAACTTTCTGGACAAAAGTCGGACTGAAGAAGGATACGGAAGCCAGTTAATCTATGATTATCACGAGAAGGGGTATTTACTCGAACACAACAGTCAGCTTCGGCTCTCGAATGATGAAGTGCTGGCAGTCAGCAAGATTCTTCTGGAGAGTCGTGCCTTTACGAAAAAAGAAATGATGAATATATTGGATAAGCTGATAGAGAACTGTATTCCGCGTGAGGACAGGGCAGTAGTAAACGATATGTTAAATAATGAAAGATTTCACTACGTGGAGCTGCGCCATCACAAAGAATTTCTCAGCAGATTGACGCCGCTGAGTCAGGCAATCCGTGAGAGCCGCGTGATCTGTATCAAGTATGGTAAAATTAAAGGGAATGCCACAGTGGAGCGCCGTTTGGAGCCATTGGCGATACTGTTTTCTGAATACTATTTTTATCTGGTTGGATTTATTGAGGATATTGATAGGAAAGAAGCATTTGAAAATCCCGATGACATCTTTCCTACAATATACCGTATCGACCGGATTGAAGATCTCAATGTGCTGGATGAACACTTTAAAATTCCCTATGCAAACCGATTTGAGGAAGGAGAATTTCGCAAACGCGTACAGTTTATGTATGGAGGGAAGCTTCGCAAAGTGCGGTTTAAGTATACAGGACTGTCCGTAGAGGCAATTCTTGACCGCCTGCCCACAGCAAGGATATTGGATGAGGAAGATGGAGCATATCTGATTGAGGCGGAAGTGTTTGGAAAGGGGATTGATATGTGGGTACGAAGCCAAGGGGAGTATATTACGGATTACAGGGTGATGTAGAAAGCGGAAACTATTACCAATCAAGAACAGTTTGTGAGAAAAATTTAATATGCATAAGAGGGGGATATTATGGCGCAAATTTATATACAATACAATCCATATCGCTTGGAAACTACAATTAAAATAGATGGACAGGAGATTTCACCTGATAACAAGCTGTATCAAAATGTTGAAAAGAAAAGGCTTCGGGACTGGGTGGATGCATTCCCGGAATTATTGAAGACTGAAATTACTGCGGATGAATATGAAATTCAGTATAATGGCACTGAGTTAGACTGGGAGTTTGTGCAAGAAGCATTGGAAAAGAATACTTCTGCGAAAATGAAATTAAGTTTTGTGGAGACAAACTTCAACCTTGATATGGGTGGAAATATTCTTGATTATTTTATGTCTGTGCAAGACAATATAGTTGATAATTGTAAAGACTTTGAATTGAGAAAGGCAATCAATAGAATACGGAATCCAATCGGTTCCATTTATGTGATTGGAGCATCAGGGGCGGGCAAATCAACACTGATCAATGCACTATTGAGAAATCGTATAATGCCTTGTCAGAGTGCAGCTTGTACGACTGCTATGATTAAGCTTTTTCATGATAAAAAGTCTGAGTATACTGCTGTAGCATATAATGAAGAAGGAGAAGTGATAGAGGAAACAGATGAAACTGATTATGAAGTGGTAAAGGCGTTTCATGATAATCCAGAGGTATATCGAATCAAAATGCAAGGTAAAATTCCTTTTTTGCGATTGGACAGCACGATTCCAGTACTTGTGGATACCCCTAATCCAAATCATGTGAAGAATCAAAAATATCGGGATACAATCCTCAATGCGATTAGGAATGATGATGACTGTTTGATTTTATATGTATTGGACGGAGCACGATTATATGAAGATGCAGAATTGTTACATAGTATCGCAGAACAGATGGAAAAAGGCGGTAATCAGACAAGGAGCAGATTTCTGTTTGTAATCAATAAAATGGATACCTGTAATCCTGAGGAGGAGAAAATTGAAGAGGTAATCGAGACGGCAAGGCGTTTTCTGCGTTCTGTTGGTATCAAGGATCCTCAGATCTTTCCATGCTCTGCTTTTACAGCATTGAATATCAGGACAACTTTAAAGAATGTGGATATCAATAAATTGACCAGAGAAAATGAAAAGCGGTTATCAATAGCAGCGCGGGACACAATTCCGATGATTGACAAATTAACCAGTTTTGAGTCAATGCATCTGGAACAGTATGCAAAACTGCCAAAGGCTGCGCAAAAAGATTTGGATTCAGGGATACAGCAGGCAAATCAGCGGGAAGATATCAAAATGCAGGCGATGATTCATAGCGGTATTCATTCGATAGAATCTTATATTGTATCCTATATGAAAAAGTATATGGAGACGAAAAGGACAAAAGATTTAATCGAATTATTTCACGTTTATCACCGACATTTTATTGATACAGAATCCTATAAGATATTAGTTACGGCTACGATGAGTGCAGGTAAATCGACATTTATCAATGCCCTGGTAGGTAAAAATATCTGTCTATCCCGAAATATGGCATGTACCAGCAAACTGCATTCGATTGTCAGCAAGCCATTTGACACAGATTTTACATTTGAGTATGATTATGCCCTATCCTTGGCGGCAAATAAGGAAAAGGAGCAGGAAATAGCAAATAAAACAGTCGTCAGAACCGTGTATTATGATGGCATATTAGCAGGACAGCGCTTGATTATCAATGATTCCCCGGGCGTGAATTTCAGCGGCGATGCAGAACATCAGCAGATTACGGACAGAATGATAGATGCAGGGAATTATCAGCTGATGATTTATCTGATGAATGCGACACAGCTAGGAACAAATGATGATGATGCCCACCTGGATTATGTGAAAAAGCATATTGGCGGTCAGCCCGTTTTGTTCGTTATGAATAAGGTTGATGCATTCAATGAAGATGAGGAAGATATTGAGTCCATCGCATTAAAGCAGATCAGGCGCCTTGAGGCAAAAGGATTTCACGACCCTCTGGTATGCCCTGTGTCAGCAAGAGCAGGATTCCTCGCAAAGAAGGCAAAAGAGGAAGAGTTGGGCAGAATGGAACAGCGAGAATTAAATAATATGGTAGATAAATTTGAACAGATGAATATTGTGGACTATTACACAAAATATTATCCTGATCTTGCGATACCAGACGGCGAAGATGAGGAGAAACAATTATTAAAAACCTGTGGGATAAGCTATGTAGAAACAATTATAAAAACATTTTGCGAAGGAGGATGTGTTCATGGCACAAGTATACGTTAAGTACAATCCATACCGTCTATCAACGGAAATTAAGGTAAATGGACGGGAGATTGAGACAGACAGTACGCTCTACAAGTTTGTAAAGGGAAAAAGACTGCAAGAATGGATAGGCGAATTTCCTGAAATGCTGACCAAAGAACTGAATACGGTGGATTTGGATATTGAATTTTGCGGTATGGATCTGGATTGGGATGATTTCGAGGATGCATTTCATACAGCGAAAAGTACAGGCATTGTAAAAACGGTGGAATTGAAGTATATTGAGGGGCAGGCAGCAGAGGATGTCACACAAAAGATCGTGGATATTTTTAATGATTTACAGGAAGGACCCATTGATGATTTTCGGGATCCCAAGCTGCTGAGAGCGTTTGAAAGCGTCAATGAGGCAGAGTTTCCCGTGAATGTAATTGCTACAATGAGTTCAGGTAAGTCAACGTTGATTAACGCACTGTTGGGCAAAAAGCTGATGCCTTCTAAGAATGAGGCATGTACCGCTACGATCACCGAGATTTTGGACAATGACGAAGATGACTTTAGAGCGATTGTATATGATAAAGAAGGAAATGTAATCAGAGAGACCGATGATCTCACTTATGATATCATGAGTGAGTTAAATGAGAATGATCAGGTTTCGAGAATCGCGGCAGAAGGTGATATTCCCTTTTTGGATGCAAGAGAGATCGCCCTGATGCTGGTAGACACACCGGGTCCCAATAATTCTCAGAATCAGGAGCATAAAAATACGACGTATAGTTCTATCAATAACGATTCTAACAGTTTGATTTTGTATGTGTTGAATGGGACACAGTTAAGTACGAATGATGATAATGCGCTACTCAATTATGTGGCAGACCAGATCAAGAAAGGTGGAAAGCAGGTTCGGGACCGTTTCTTGTTTGTGATTAATAAGATGGATGGATTCAATCCAGAGGAAGAAGATATTGGAAAAGCCATTATTTCAGCAAAGAGATATCTTTATAGTCATGGTATTGAGGATCCACAGATTTTCCCTTGTTCTGCATTTACTGCGTTGAATATACGATCTTATCTGGGAGGTGTTGATATTGATAATCTGACAAGAGCACAGGAAAAACAGCTTCCCTCGGCGGCAAGGGATACACTTCCTATGATTGATAAGTTTATTGAATATGACTCAATGCATTTAGAGAAATATACAACATTGTCTCCAAGCGCACAGAGAGAATTAAATTATAAGCTAAAACAGGCACAGGAGCAAAATGACACAAAGGAACAGGCATTGATTCATTGCGGTATTTATTCGATTGAGTCTGCGATTACAGCATATGTCAAGAAATACGCCAAGACGAAAAAAGTAAAAGATCTGGTTGAGACCTTTCAGGAAGTGTTAGAGAGCAATAAAGTACTGGCAAAGGCAAAAGAAAAGATAGCAACAGATGAAAATGCGGCAAAAGCCTGCGCAGAACGTGCAGCGGTTATCAAGGAGAAGATATCAGGCGGAAAAGAGGCACAGGAGTTTAAACAGAAAATAGAGGCGCTTGATCCGATGAAAGCGATTAACGTAAAAGTGGAAAAGTTAAAATCAAAAGCCTTGATACAGGTTTCACAAGTGTTTAAACCCTATGGAGACATGATAGATAACAAAGATGAAGCTATACGATTGGTGAATTTATTTGCAATAACAAGCTCGGATAGTATCGCAGAATTAACTACTGAACTGGAAAGTGTGATTAATCATGAATTAGTTGAGAATAGTGAGCAGATTTTATCTGATTATCAGAAGAAATTGGAAGAAATTGATGAAAGCGTAGCAGATGTCCAGCTTGATTTTGCTACAACGGATCTTATTCAAGGGGAATTAGTCAAGATGAAGGAAAGTGCGAAGTCATGGGGAACCAATGAATTTGCTTCTGATACAGTGGAACAGGTCGGAGAAGTGGAATATGAAAAACGTTCTTACTATGAGAAAGTAGGAGAAGAAGAGGAGGAAATTATCGTAGGATCTCATGAAGAGAAGATTGGTACAAGGAAGGTGAAATCTGGCTCTCATAAGGAATGGGCAGGGACACGAACGGTTAGAAATCCTGAGAAGAAATGGTGGAAACTTTTCACACCCAAATATATAAAAGAGGACATTTATAAAGAGGTAGATGATTATAAGGATGAAGATGTCTATAAGACGGTTATGGATTATAAGACAATCATGAGGGACGTGTATGAAGAGAGAACAGAAACGATTGAGAAATTTTCCGCAGATGTATCAATATTGCAGTCGGGATTGATTACTACGCTTCTTCAAAATTTGGAGTCTGGAACTAATACTATGTGCTCTAATGCAGAAGCGCAAGTGATTAAAATGAAGGAACAGTTTATTGTAAGTCTTGAACGATTAGATAAATTAATTACGCAGAAATATGAGGAGCTTGAGCAGTGCGTCAAGGATCGTGAGAGTAGAGAAAAAGAATTGGAAAAGAGTAAAGAAATTTTAGGCTGGATTGAGGCATGCAAGTCCGAGATTGATAAAATATTGGATATGTGAGGAGGTGGTTGAAACGATGCATAATGAAGTAAAGAAACGTGTAGAGGACGGAGATATCAGAGGATTACAATATGTTTTCGTAAATTGTCTGGATGTCGATCCGACTTTTGAGAAATATAAGGAGGATTTTGAGTATTGCTGCAAAAATATGCCGCAAATGTTTGCGCGACATGCAGATCTGACAACACATATGGATAATAATCAAAACCATTGGACCGATGATTATTGGAATGGACTTAAAGTGGATTTGTTGAAGAATTTTTCCAAAGAAAGATTTGAGCATATGCGAAATGTTGCAAAGGTGGTATATGCAGATAAAGTCTCTCGCCTTATACAAGGGAGACAACGCGAACAAGAGTTGGAACTGGAACGCGAGCGTAAAAAGCTTGAGCAGGAAAATAAGCGTTTTGAAGAGGAGATACGAAAGAATCATAATGTACAAAGCAGGAGTAATTCATATAATATATCTGGGGATCAGAGTGATCGAAATACAGAGGTACAATTGAATATAAATAAAACCTCAAGACAACAGGAACAAGAGTTAGAACTGGAACGCGAGCGTAAAAAGCTTGAGCAGGAAAATAAACGTTTTGAAGAGGAGATTCAAAAAAATAGAAATATTCAAAATCAACCATGTAATAATACTAGAAATGTACAGGGGACGGGAGGTGCAGAAATAAAAAAAGTAATGGGGGCTGTTCTGGTAATAGTGGCATTGATTGTAGTTATCTTAATTCTAATAAGAGTAATATAAAATTAGAAACAGGGCAGTTCCCGAACAAAAAAGGTGTAGGCTATGAGAGAATTTTTTGTGTAGAGGAGAAAGTAACCTCTAAAAGAGGTAGAACAAGTGACAAATATGTCACAGAGTTTGCATTATCACAGACCGGAGAAAATTATTTAAGAGTGAGACAATGGAAAGAGATCAAGGACGCAAATGGTTCTCAAAAGTCTAAAATAACGGAAAGACAATATAAACGAATTGTGAGCGGTAGTGCAGAGACATTAAATCGTATTGATAGGATAGGTCATTGGAAACAATTTGAGCAGATGATTGACTGGCAGGGAATTTATAAGGTAATAGCATATAAAAAATGTGCTCCTGAAACAGACGCTCCTCAGTATTATAAAGTAATAAAAAGGGATAAAAACAGAATATTTTATGAACTAATACAATAAAGAATACGATAAAACTATAAGTTAGTGCACGCTCTATTATAGTTCAT
>VSNR01000193.1 GCA_009774345.1 Lachnospiraceae bacterium
CCTCAGTATTATTTTACTAAGAAATATTTGGAAAGTAAATAGAAAATATTTATGTCGTTTGCTATAATAAATAAGTTCGGCATCGGAGCACATATTTCTGCATTTGCCGCCAGAACTTTATCCCGATAATGTACAAATTCAGAATCAAATGCAATAATATCTTCTATAGTATCAAACTCCTGTACAATTTGATCTGAATACTTCACCAGCAATATAGGCAGATTTTGAATGTGCTTAATGTGAAAATCATCCCAAAGCATCTTCTTTATTTCTGGATCATCATACTCAGATATTAAATATCTGAGAAACTTTTCACTAAACAATTTTGAAAAAATGCCTCTCCAATTGTATACCATGCGTTGCTTCCGCCCTTATGAATCTCGGTTATATACTCCGCATCTATACCTGTGACGCAATATTCTTCCACATATTCTTCTGCGTATTTACATGAATAGTAGGAGTCATACACATATTCTTCAAAAACATTGATGTTAAAATAATTATCTGAACAGCAGATATAGCTGTTTTTTAAATAATCTCGTGCTGCATAAATTGAAGAAATATTATTGTAACGATAGTAATCCTCATTTTCGATTATTAGTACATTATACTTTTCTTTCAAATATTGAAACTGCTCTTTTAAATATCCTACAACAACAATAATTTCCTTGATTCCAGCTTCTCTTAACTGCCTAATCTGCCTTTCAATCAAAACTTCTCCCTTTACTTCATAAAGCCCTTTCGGCACAAAACGCGATAGCGGGAGACTCCTTAATCCAAATCCAGCTGCCATGATAATCGCATTGTCAACCTTGTACATATTCAATTGATCATAACCGATTTTTGTGATTCCATTTTCCAACCATTTTTTCGCTTTCAATTCACTAACGATATTGTTTACTTTTGAAATTTCATAGTCTGTTCTTCTTGAAATATCCTCACAATTGATGATTCCATTTTGTTTATGAATAGCATACAAAACATTAAATTCTTCAACCTTCATAGCATCTGCCTCTTTTATAATTCTTTCCCAAATTTTATACATGTTGCTGTATGTTTTGGTTTTCTATGTTCCTTTGGCGGCGGCGTGAGATAATCCTTCCCAAACATAAATCTAAGAAATCCATCATAATCAACCGGCGCTTTTACCAGTAAATCTTCAAATTGTATGTCACAGGACTGCAGCATCCATTTCCTCAAAAACCCTTTATTTTCTTCTGGTGCTCCCCATCCCAATGTCCGAATCAATCTTGTATTTTTATTCCGATATTTACGGACAAGTGTTTCAAACTCACGAAATGCAACACTTGCTGGAATCCGCCGAAGCACTTTATACACACACCGCTTTAAATAGCTTTTATCATGAATTGCCCCCACCGGTGAATACAATATTTTTCTTGCAATATAACATCTGAAATTAAAAATTGCCTTAAATGGCTGTTTTTCCGGCATTCCATCACAAGGAAATATATCGATAAATATCCCCCTTTTCATTGTGAGCATTTCCTGATTTTTACGGCTGAAGTATGTCCCTTTTCGCAGGATTCTGGCATAACCCCAACGATATCCTGGATCTGTCTTATATGTCTGTAAAAAATACTTGCTTCTGTCCAGCTGCTCCTTGCATACCTCACAAAACTTGTCATAATCCTTCCTGAGCATCCTGATATCAATATCATCATCCCATGGAATAAATCCCTTATGTCGGACTGCGCCCAATAGAGTGCCACCATCCAATTCATAATGAATGCCATTTTCTCTACAGATCCTATCCGCCTCTCTGAGCATATCAAGCTCAATCATTTGCAGTTTTCGTATTATTTGCGGCGTATATTCAAATTCTGCCATTCTTCTGTCCTCAGTACTTTCATGCCAGATATCTCTCTGGCTCATTCAATATCACGTCTGTTATTCCCTTCATTTCCAGCACTGTCAAATCCAACAATGTACCTGTCGGCTTTTCAGGATACAAATGACCTGACATCCACGCCCGCACAGCATATTCCTCAAACTGCTCTTTCGGCAAATCTATTCCCCGCCAAAATGGATGAAGCGCCACAGCACCACAGCCTCCTTTGGCTTTATACAAACAATCTGAAATTTTAGTATCCAAGATTGCCAGATTAGCATTCGAGTCTAATCTACTTAGCTTCTCAAGTGATTTAGCATAAAACGTTGAATAAATAATTGCATTCTGATATCCATACCTGTGTACCATCTCCACAATCTTTTCTTCCATACCCTCATAAAAATAAATGCTGTTCTTTAACTCTATATTCAACATAAATCCCGTTTTTAAATATGTTTGTAGCAAGTCAAAAACTTCCTCTATCGTGGGAATTTGCTGGCTCGAATTTATACCTGCATAGATATGAAGCTTTCTTAATTCGCGTAGTGTATAATCCCGAACAAACCCAATTCCCTCTGTAGTTCTGTCCACACGCTCATCATGAATAACAACCACCTCACCATCCTTTGTCATCTGTATATCCAGCTCAATCCCAGTCAAACCAGGTATGGCTGCTGCTTTTTCAAAGGCTAGCAGTGTATTCTCTGGATACATCTGACTGCATCCTCTATGTGCCCATAATCTCATACTCATCTGTTTCTATACCCACGTTTTTCCTGTAAAAATGTTTCCATAATTTCTGATAATGCAATGGATTCACCGCGTGTCAATTTAAATTCACTGTTGCTGCTGCCGTTAATCATGGACAAAAAGTCGCTGATTTCATAACGCAGCCCATCGCCTAAAAATGTTTCTGAATATTTTTCTGTTTTGTCTATGTCTTCATAATGCACTTCAAAATAGGCAGTTTTCCACCAGGGCGCCTCCGCCACGATATAGCCCTTTGTGCCTGCAATTAATAATCTGCCGTCCGACTTTACCCCTAAACCACAAGTCGCTGTCGCAATACCAGATGGATATTCCAGTGATATTTTTGTAAAAATATCCAATCCATTTTCATCATTAATAGTGTCAAAGCGAATGGATGTATACTCCTTTCCCAAAAGCTTTAAAATCGGGAGCATCACGTAGCTTCCAAGCTCTGTAAAGCTTCCGCCATATCGCGTGTCTGTCAGTTCCCTGCGTCGTGGATTCTCAAGTTTCGTAAAACATGCCTCCACATTTCTTATTGCCCCAATCGTACCGCTGCAAGCAATTCCTAATAGTTTGTGAAATCCCGGACAATATGCTGTTTTGATACCTTCCAGTAAAATAAGATTGTGTTGTTTGGCATAACCAAACAATTCATCTGCCTGATGTTTTTCTAACACCATCGGTTTTTCGCAGAGCACATGCTTACCGTGCGCCAAAGCGGATTGAATATATCCAAAATGCGTTTCGTGTGGTGATGCGATATATATCACATCTGATGCCTCGTAAAACGCTTCGATTTCTTTATATGCGTTAATTTCCCACTTTTGCGCAAATCTTGCGGCACTCTCCAAATGAGGATTATAGACTCCCTGTGTGTTGACTCCGCTGACCAGCCGTGCCTCTGGAATAAAACGTTCCGCAATTCGTCCTGTCCCAATAATGCCAATCCGCTGAATCGGACTATTCTGTTCCCGCAGCATTGTGCTGGAAATATTTTTGGTCCGCTCCAAATAAATCACCTGGCAATAGTCCTTTAGATAATCGAATGCGCCTGTCCAGTCTGAACCTATTGCGAAGATGTCTATGTGAAATCTGCGAATATCATTTACTTTCTGTCCTTGTGTCTCTTCAATAATAATCTCATCTGCAAATCCTGTCTTTTTTACATTTTCTATTCGTGTCACCAGTGAATCAACCACATTCAGCTTTCCCCGTGCTTTGTCATATGCCTCTGTTGTCACGCCGACTATCAGATAATCCCCCAGTGCCTTTGCCCGCTGCAGCAATCGGTAATGTCCTTCATGGAAGAGGTCAAATGTCCCATATGTAATTACTCTTGCCATAACCCCTCCTCATAAACTGCACTTTTTATCCATTCTTCTTTATATATTCATAAATTGTTTTGCCACAGGTGCCATCTGTATTGGCATTAATCTTTGAAAATGCCTCAAGCTGTTTTTCTCTGTCATATTGATTTCCTGTAATTTTACCATCCAGAAAATCCTTGAGGGAATTGAATGCATTTTCACCCAAGCTGTACTGCATCCACTCAGACTCTTCCATAAAACCTGGTTCATGCGCATTCAAATCCTCATAGTCAAACTCAATCTCAACTTCTTTATACTCCTTGGTAAACACATTGATATCATATAGTTTTCTTTCTGGAGCATACCAGACTCTGCAATCTGGCTTTCCAACCTGCTGCCAAGCAATTACAAAACCTCCCATTCCGTCTGTTAAGAAATACCCATTTTTTCCTCTCATTTCACAACCTATTGGTAATTTCCACTCCTTTATTTTCCCTGTGTCTCTGTCTAATTCCAAATACATATTTCCCCTATTTGGTGTAATAATAATCTTTTCTTTCTCTCCTTCACCTTTTTTGCCAAATATCGCTATGCTGCCCAATGCGTATTCATCTGTTTCAGATTCATATGGCCATTTCAAAGCCCGAAAAGTTTCTGGCACACCGCTATATTCTCTTGATTCCCCCGTTTGAAAATTCCAGCAAATAATTGTTGTCCCCTTTATAGGAACCAGCCATAATTCTTCCCCATCAATCCACCATCCTTGCGCTCCGACAAGATTTGGTGTATTACTGCAAAGCATCCTGATCTTTAAAGTATCCACATCCATAAAAAGAAACTGATCATCCTCCGGAGATGCAAAGATCAGTTCATTCTCATATTCTCCAATACCGCCCTGTCTCCATTCACCCTGTGCATTCTGCCGCAGATAAAATGGTTTGACATTCTCTATATAACAAAGTTCTTCAGTTTCAATTGTAAAACGAACAAGCTGTGGATACATAAACGGAAACATATATAAATACTTATCGTTATACCAGTATCCATTAAAGGCAGCTCCCCGTAAATTATATTTTTTGAACTCTATCTTTCTTATCTTTTTATTCTGAATCACCAAAAGGTGCTGGGCATTGCCCGGAAACACGTAAAGTCTGTCCCGAATTTCTAACGCTCTGAGATAATATCCTCCAGCAAAATACCCCGTTTCTAAATCCATATAAAATTTATAATGATAATCATTGTTTTCTGAATACCAGATCTGATTACTTTTCGTAACCTGATACCTGTCATCGCCCCATGCATCAAACTGAATGTTGATTCGCTCTCCGCGCCAGTCATCATGTTCTGGCAGTGTCTGAATATAATTATTTAAGGTAAATATGGGTTTTCCTGCCACGCCAAACAACGCCGTGACACTTGATAAGGTATCGCTGATATAAGCATCTGACAACGCAATTGTTCGCTCTATATCTGGTGTATCATCATAGATTCCAATCTTTTCATCAATAAATTCTTTTTTTAATGCCTCATACCAAGGCTTGTACATACTTCGCATGGAATCAAACGTTGACTCCATCAAAGGATGCGGTCTCCATAATAAACAGACATCATCTCTGCCCTTAAAAATATCAAATACATATCGCATTTTTTGAGAAATACCTCAGTATTGCCTAGCATTCCTCCAATGCTTGTATTGAAAAAATACACTTTTTTGCCGCCCAAATCCCACCCTTGCGGTGGGATGGGCGGATTCTGGCACTTGTGTATCACGCGGTCAAATTTGGGCGACCCCAATGCGAGGAACTTGTTGTCTGGGATTCTGGCATCAAAATATTGTCTGTACTTTTCAGCCTGAATAATGATATAATCAGCATATGCATATGCTGGGCACAGCGATTGTCCCTCGCTCATGCCGCCCGCCGTGGCATAATATGGAATATAGACCAAGCAGTCTGTAAATTTTTTGATATTTTCAGAATAGAAAAATGGGTGGACACTTGTCACAAAGTTTGTATTATCATATAGATTATGTATAAAAATCATATCCGGTTGATGAACCTCAAAATCAAATTCATCATACTTTATGACTGGAATATCTGCCGCAAATTGATCTGCCTCATAATGCATTGCCCGAAAACTTCCGTCAGGATTTTTATCAAAATATGGAATGGGTATAACATAGGCATCACAGTCGGGATCTGCATCGGCCGCCTGCCACACACTCTCCATACTGTCCCACATACTTGCCTTATACGGTAAGAAAATAGCTTCTTTCTTTACCCTGATCTCATTTCTAATACTGTTTGATATTCGAATCATTTTCTGTCTTAACAGCTTTGAGGATTTCTTGGTTGAATGTACCTCATTGATGTTTAATGTCTCATGAATCTGATAGACCAATTCGCAGTATTCCTCCAACATGAATACTGTCGGATTATCCTCTCCTTCTGATTGTTCAATTAGGGTACCTATGGAGATACCCGCACTCTGACAGTCCTCAAGCAACTCTAGTGTTGCTTGAATATTATTCTGATCAATATACTTTCTAATCTGGTCATGTGCCTGTTCAAGCTGTCTGACCAATTCTTCTACTTGCTGCTTATGTCGTTTCCTCATTAATTGCCTCGATTGTTTTTGTATTTTAGAATATTATTACGCTACTGTTGGATGTTAGGTTGTAGGGAATGTTACAATACTAGAGCTAGATGTACCATCTGTCAAAGTAACTGTTACTGTTGCTGTTTTTCCTTTATAGTAGGACATCCACCCTGTGGAAAGCTGAAACTGTTTCTCAACTTTGGGATCATTATCCCATACTGTCCACTCGCCAGCCCCACCTT
This sequence comes from Lachnospiraceae bacterium, assembly GCA_009774345.1. Taxonomy (GTDB): domain Bacteria; phylum Bacillota; class Clostridia; order Lachnospirales; family Lachnospiraceae; genus COE1. The sequence goes on from VSNR01000193.1 coordinate 6,750, forward strand.
CAATTGGAAACTCACCGGTGTCGTCAGCAATAACAAATGAATCCCATAAAGCACCATCACAATTTGTAATTTTAATCAAACCAGTATTATCCATAGTAACCTGCACTTCAAACGGATTCTCCACCGTCCAGACAATCTCCAGCTCAGGACTCAAACCAGGCTCTAAAGCTTCCAACCAGTCCTCGCGACTCGGATGTGCATTTGCTGTTGTCTTGACTGGATTGCATTTTCCTGTCAATTTAAATGAATGCTTGTCAACTACATTAGTAGCTGCAGACGCAGGATTCCAAACATATTCGTACGAATCTCTAATAGGATTCCACTGCACTATATATGGATCTGGATCGGTTCCACCAGCACCTTTTTGAATTGCATCCAAAGTCGTCGTAAAATAAGCAATTCCTGCACTATCGAACGTATGCGGGGTTTCAGTAGTACCATCAGACGCAATATCTACTAATGCCATATAAAGACTAGTGTCTGTATCAGCACCTGAATTAAAATCATTACTTGCACTCATTGTGATTCCATCCACAGATGAAGCTGTTACTTTTACTGTAAGTTTTACATCTTTCGTACTCTTATTTTCTACTGTCAGTGCCCTGCTTTCATTCTTATACTTTTTGGGATCTGTAGGATCAAACTCATAGAAATACAGAGATCCACCACTGGTATTATCAAATGTATAACCAGTATACTTATCATTATTAGCATCTTGAAGCAAATCCAACGGATCCATTACATAGTCAAATGCTCCAGAGTAGGTCTCCTCTGTAGGAAGCACTACACTGAATACATCATGAGATAATGCCCCTTCCACTTAACCAGATCCTTTCGTCCGCCCTTCGTCGGCAAGTGCCACCATAGAGCTGCTCAGAACCATACTTGTAGCCAGTACACCAGCTAAAATCTTTTTGTAATTGTTCATGTTTATTCCTCCCTATATTGTCAGGTAGTGTCAAGTCTACTACCTGTTTTTTCTATTCAAAGCCTTTATTTTCGGGAGTTTGCAAAAAAATGAGCAAT
>VSNR01000194.1 GCA_009774345.1 Lachnospiraceae bacterium
CGGTTGACGGTTCCAAGCTGGGACATTTTCTGCTCAATCAGGGCCAGCTCCTCCGGGGAAACCCGGAAATTCACCTGTACCTCCCGTTTCCGCTTTGCCGCGCTCATCGTGAAGGTACTATGTAGAACGAAATTACCAACTGCAATCATCATAGCGGACTATTCTTGACAAAACAATGCTTCTGCGATACCATGAGTGTAACTGATATAACTGAATTATATAATTACCATAAGCAAAGGCAGGGGATAGGGATGGAGAATCGGTTTATACGGCATGAGCCATGTTTTGAGAGGATTTTATTTGTCCTGACGCTGGACAGGAAGAAAATGAAAGAACGGATTTTGATTGGGAAAGAACAACAGATCCGCTTCCGGCTGAATGGGAGCCAAAACGCAGAGGTGCTTTGTGATATGACACGACCGCTGGGAACTCTTTTGATAAACTTTGAGCGGGACACGGACAGAGATTGGAACTTATACGGGCTTTCTCCGCTGCGGCAAGCCCTCCATTCCAACCGATGGAAACAGCCGGAGCTGGAGCAGGCGGCAAGCAAATTTCTCTGGGGAAAATATCTTAGCAACGACCCTCTGAAAATGTATGTGGCGTTCCGTATCTGGAACAGCTATCTGCTTGCCAGAGAACCCCGTGACCGTAACGCTGCCTGTGACCGCTTCATGGATAAAATGAGCAGCCTGACCGGGGTATTCCATAACGAAGCCATGAGCTTTGACAGGGAGACAGGAAAACCGAAACATTTTCAAGCTGGCAGCCTTTATTTCAAAGGCGCACCATCAGAAGATACCCGGCTTGACCTCTGGTTCCCGGACAACCGTCGCACAGAAGAATGTGTGTCTGCCTATGCGTCTCTCTACCCGTTGATTACCTATTATCTGAACAGGCTGAATGACTGGGGGCTTTGCTTCCGGCGGTGTAAGGTCTGCGGAAAATATTTTCTGGCAAAGAGCCAGCGGTATGAGCTGTGCAGCGACAAGTGCCGCAAAGCACAGGCACTTCAAAACAAGCGGGAATTTGACGAGAGGGCAAGAGAAAATAACTATGACCTGCTTTATAAAAATGAATGCCAGAACTGGCGCAACAAAATAAACCGGGTAAAAAATACTGCAGGCTTTCCGGCTGACCGTCTGGAAAAAATACAGGCTGCCTTTGCCAACTTTAAGAAAGAAGCGTTACAGAGAAAAAAGGCTGTAAAAACAGGAACAGCCAGCCCGAAGGAATTTACGGACTGGCTGTATCAGCAGAGTAATATAATTGTGACGCTGACGGAATACTAAATTTTTTCTTCTTGAGAGGTTTCTGTAACATTTTGTTGATATTATAAAAGAAAAAGGATGTGATACTATGCGAATACTGGTTGTTGAAGATGACCGCCTTTTGAATCATACATTAAGCTACAATCTGTCTGCTGTCGGATATATCGTGGATGGGGCGCTGTCAAAGGCAGCTGCCCTGCAATTTCTTAAAAAGCAGGATTATGATTTAATTGTTTTAGATGTGAATCTGCCGGATGGTAATGGCTTTGATCTATGCCGTGAAATGAAAGAACGCCGCCCGGACACCGCTGTTATTTTCCTGACTGCAAACGATATGGAGAGCGATATGCTGAAGGGGTTTGAATTGGGTGCGGATGATTATGTGACAAAACCATTTCCAATGAGTGTTTTCCAGAGAAAAGTTGCTGCGTTGTTAAAACGTATTGCCACACAATCCGGCGGCGATTTTTTTGATGATGGGAACTTATATGTTAATTTTTCCGAACTTACATCTACTCTTGCCGGACAAACAATCACTTTCACACCGTTGGAATATCGTTTGCTGAAAATTCTGACAAAAAATCCTCAAATTGTCCTGACCCGGCAGGTGTTACTTGAAAAGCTGTGGGATATAGATGAAAATTATGTAGACGAACACGCTTTAACCACAGCTATCAGCCGGATTCGCGGCAAAATTGAAGCTGACAGGCATACCTACATCAAAACAGTGTATGGCATGGGCTATATGTGGATTGGGGGAACGCAGAAATGACTTCAAGAAAACTTTCCCTCAACAAAGCCTGTTTCATACTGGCGGCTATTATTTTGCTTATTTCTGTGATTATGCTTTCGGTGCTGTATGTACTGACCGAAAAAATATCTGTGATATGCTGCGGAAGCGTTTTTATATTCCTTATGTTACTTTGTATTGCTGCATTTGTAGCAGTAATCAGGCGAAAGCTGACTTTATTTTCTGATATGCTTTGCGATACTTTGGACGATATGATGAACGGAGAACAACAGCCATCACAAATAACGGAAGAAGAAAGTTTGTTTTATAAAATCACTCACAGACTGATGCGGTTCTATGAGGTCATGCAGGAAAGTAAAAATAGTGTTGCCGGTGAACGAGCTGATTTGCAGGAATTGATTTCGGATATTTCTCATCAGGTAAAGACGCCGATAGCAAACTTAAAAATGGTAAATTCAACCTTATTAGAACAGAATGTGTCAAAGGATAAGCAGCGGGAATTTTTGCTTGCCAGCGACACGCAGCTTGATAAATTGGACTTTCTCATGCAGGCTATGATTAAAACCTCCCGGCTGGAAACAGGCGTGATTTCTCTGGAGAAAAAAGAGCAGCCGATTTATGATACTCTTGCCATTGCTTTAGGGGGTATTTTGTTGAACGCTGAAAAAAAGCAAATCGGTGTTCAGGTGGATTGCCCTGAATATCTGACAGTTTCCCACGACCGTAAGTGGACGGGCGAAGCTCTGTTCAATATCTTAGACAACGCTGTAAAATATACACCGGACAGGGGCAAAATTCATGTGCGGGTTGAAGCTCTGGAAATGTACTTAAAGATAGATATTTCTGATACTGGTATTGGCATTCCAGAACAGCATCAGGGAACCATTTTCAAACGATTTTATCGAGAAAATACAGTACATGATACAGACGGCATTGGAATAGGCTTATATCTTGCCCGTGAAATTGTTACTATGCAAGGCGGCTATATCAAGGTTAAGTCAGAAGTTGGATGTGGAGCTACATTCTCGGTTTTTCTCCGAAGTGAAAACAACGGGTGACAGGCTCCACCAGCCACCCTTATGTTAAATAATATTTGAAATGTCACAGGATTGTGACATTTTGGGGCAAATCATTCTGTCTGCCGTGACATTTCTGTGAGGATTACCTTTTATGATAAAATCATCAAAAGAAAGGATGGTATTCACTATGAGCATTTTACAAACAACTGATTTGAAGAAATATTACGGTGCAGCGCCGAACATCACAAAGGCATTAGACGGTGTGACGCTTTCTGTCGGACAAGGCGAATTTGTTGCCATTGTCGGTACTTCCGGCAGCGGAAAATCTACCTTGCTGAACATGATCGGCGGCTTAGATGTCCCTACTACGGGAAAAGTTACTGTGGATGGAAAAGAATTGTCCACACTGAATGATGAACAGCTCACCATCTTCCGCAGACGGAAAATCGGCTTTATCTTTCAGAATTATAACCTTGTGCCAGTGTTGAATGTCTATGAAAATATTGTTCTGCCAGTGGAATTGGACGGAGACAATGTGGATAAGAAATTTATGGATAAAGTTGTTCGGATGCTGGGCTTGGAAGATAAGCAAAGCAGTATGCCGGGCAACCTTTCCGGCGGTCAGCAGCAGCGTGTAGCAATCGCTCGTGCCCTTGTTTCAAAACCAGCTATTGTTCTGGCTGATGAACCGACCGGCAATTTGGATAGCCGGACGAGTAACGATGTTTTGGGACTTCTGAAAGCTACCAGCCAGCAATTCCACCAGACCCTTGTAATGATTACCCACAATAACGAAATTGCCCAGCTTGCAGACCGCATTATCCGCATTGAAGATGGAAAAATTTATGAAAAAGGGGGCATAGACGATGAATGATATTTTATTTGGAAATAACAATACAGCCATTATCAAAAAGCTGTCCTCTCGAAATTTTAAGGCGAATATAAAGCAGAATAAAATTATGATATTTTCTATTTTGCTTGTTACAGCCATGATTTTTTCTGTGTGCAGTGTTGGATTGAGCTTTGTAGAAAATCTTAATTCTATGAATCTGCACTTGAAAGGAACTACCGCCAATGGATTGCTGACGGATTCCTCGGATAATCAGATTGGCGCTTTGAAACAATTAGATTATATATCTTCGGTTGGAGAACAGATTTATGCAGGAGCAATCGAAACTGAACACAAAGAGCAAATTGCTTTGACCTATTATGACAACACAGAATGGGAAAGCCATATTAGAAACACGGTAGATAAAGTACATGGGTCTTTGCCACAGGCAGAAAATGAAATCATGCTGTCAGAGGATGCCCTTGCATTACTTTATATTTCTGACCCTGAAATTGGAATGGAAATAGAAGTGAGCATGAATCAAATGTCAAAAAAGGTCTTTACACTTTGCGGCTGGTACAAAGATTATGTATCCGTCTCTCGTCCCGGCGGTGGAATCAGCGGCAATGTTGCAGCCGCAGCTCTAAAAGGGTATCAGGCAGATGCCAATGCGATTGTTGCCAAAAGTTATGCTGAAAATCATTTTATTGCAAGTTTAATTTCTTTCAATGTGACAAATGATGTAGAAGATGTTGTAACGAGGCTGCAAACAGATTTATCCTTACCAACAACACACGCCATTATTCTTGTAGATACTCAAAGTGAAGCGGGCATGGAAAGCTCCTATGCCGTAATGGGTGTAGTGATTGTGGGAATATTCATAATGTTATGCGGCTATTTGCTGATTTACAATATCGCATATATATCTGTAACAAAAGACATTCATTTTTATGGAGTTCTCAAAACATTGGGAACTACCTATTCACAAATAAGACAGTTAGTACGAAAACAGATTTTACTATTTTCGGGAATCGCCATCCCTCTGGGAATTTTATTGGGAAGTGTCCTTTCTTTTGCTGTTGTGCCAATTTGCCTTAAAGCACTTTTATCCTCCGGCGGTCTGGCAGAAACGATGATTTATAACGCATCATTTCATCCGCTTATCTATATAGTTGCTGTTTTATTTTCTTTCGTCACTGTTTATATTAGTTGCCGAAAACCTGCAAAAGAAGCCGGAAAAGTTTCTCCTATCGAAGCAGTCCGGTATATAGGGGTCAACAGTTCTGTCAGAAAACAATATCAGGGGAAACGGGGAACCAAATTATCTGCAATGGCGTTTCGGAATGTTTTTCAAAATAAGAAAAGGGCTGTTTTAGTGTTCCTTTCCCTTTCTGTAGGACTGACGATATTTGTTATGGTATTTACCACATTTTCACATCCTGACTGGAACTTAAAGGCTAAGATAGATATGCCCTTTGATTTCACGGTGAACGATAAGACGATATCAGGCATGGGCGAATCTGCTCAAAACCAGTTAGATGATGACTTCTTGCGAAAATTATCTTCCATGAAAGGGATTGAAGAACAAGAGATTGTTTATGGCAGCATCTGCAAAATTGATACAGCGGAATCTGTTTGGACACAATATATTCAAGACCTTGCTGATATAAATTCGTCTGGATGGGATAAAATAGCGCAAAATGCTTTGGTTGAAATTGATGGTATTTCTTCTTCGCTGCTTACAAAAATCGCTTTGGAAGTCGGAAGTTTTGATGAAAAAGCAATTTCTGATTTTGCCAGTGGGAATACGGTTTATTTAGCGCCAACGAGTTTAGGCAATATACAAAAAGACGTTATTGGAAGTGAAATATCCATAACCGATTCTTTTACCGGACAAACGGCTTCCTATGTTGTTGCGGGCATCTTTAATGAAAATGTAACCGCAGAACACATTAAAAACAATCAAATCAACTATAGAACGGTGGACGGTGTTTATACGGATGACCTCTCTTCGGATTTTGCTAATTATTCTGTTGGGAAGATTTACATGAGTGAAGCAGGCATTGGAAAACTGAACCATCATCCCTTTATAGGTCAAATTCTCTTGAATGTAGAACCGTCTATGGATAGTAATATCCATCAGCAGCTTAAAACAGCTTTGAAGGACAAAACAGGGGTTGCGTTGTTGTCACAAAGTGAATCCACACAGCTTTATAAAGAATCCTTGGGGTCTATCCTGCTGATAGGTACAGTTTTTTCGTTTTTATTGTTGTTTATCGGAATCATAAATTTTGTAAACACCATGACAACAACAATTTACGCACGAAAACATGAACTTACAATTTTAGAAAGTATCGGAATGACAAAAAAACAAATTCTTGCAATGCTCTCGTTAGAGGGATGCCTATATGCGGTGTTTTCCATACTTCTGCTTTTGTTTATAGGGTTGCCCGCAACATACTTAGTCCTTCAACTTCTTAGGGGACAATTCTATTATTTGGTATTCAAGGTTCCTGTTGTAATGCTTGTTCTGATTTTTGCGTTGGTTATTATGATTTGTCTTGTTGTTCCCAGATTAACTTACAAGCAGATTTCAAAGAATAGTATTTCAACCAGATTGCGAATTGCAGAATAGAATGGATTTTCTCTCAAAAATGCCGGATGCAAGTGGTTATACGCCCGCTGCATCCGGCATTTCATGGTGCGCCCGGCGGCGCACGTTTCTAACCGGTGCAAGTCCGGAATCCGCCCGGTAGTGGGAAGGATATAGCCGAAGGCAAGGGTGTCCATCGTGAGGTGGAATCTGAAGGAAGCCGGATATGGGAAACATACTAACCCATGGGCAAATCTCTGGTCTGACGAACAGAAATCACATCAGGCTATGCATGAGGGTAAGACTGCCATACAAGTTGAAGCCCAATAACTACACGGAATCATGTATGGTAAATGTGGCAGATAGATGGAGAGAAAGAAACGTGTGGTACCCGGGGAGGTCTGTACGATACGTCCTGAAAGGGATAACCATTATCGTGAGATAATACTGAACGTACAGAAGTCAGCAGAGGTCATAGTAGCCAAACGGAACAAGTTCCGATCAAGGCGAAGGGCCGAATCAATAGGAGTCTTTCGTACAACCGGGAAAGGAGGAAAGAACTTTGGGTGTAGAAAACAAAGATAGCTGCTCGCAAAGAGATAGCGCGGAACGTGAAGGGAATGTGAGAGCGCACCGTTCTTTCCGCCGGATATGGAAGGAACGGGACAGTGCACAGCCGGAACTTTTGGAGGAGATACTGAAAAAGGACAACCTCAACAGAGCGTTTAAGAGAGTAAAGGCAAACAAGGGTGCGCCGGGAATTGACGGGATTACCGTGGAGGAAATAGGCGCATACCTGAGGGAGAACCAGAAAGAGCTTACGGAGAGAATCAAAAGGGGAAAATACACCCCCGACCCGGTGAGGCGAGTGGAGATTCCCAAACCAGATGGTGGAATACGAAAGCTTGGTATTCCAACCGTAAAAGACCGCATTTTCCAACAAGCCATAACACAGCGACTAATACCGGTATATGAACCGCTGTTCTCGGAGAACAGTTACGGTTATCGCCCGGGAAGAAGTGCAAAAGATGCCATTCAGAAGGTAAAGGAGTATGCAGAGCAGGGATATACCCATGCGGTAGCATTGGACTTATCAAAATATTTCGACACCCTGAATCATGAGATACTCTTAAATATCCTGCGCAGAAATGTGAAGGATGAAAGGGTAATCCAGTGGATTAAGAGGTACTTAAAGAGTGGAGTGATGGAAAATGGAGTAGTCATGGAAACAGAAGAAGGCTCGCCACAGGGAGGAAATATTTCACCGCTGCTGGCGAATGTCTATCTGAATGAGTTCGACCAGGAGTACG
>VSNR01000195.1 GCA_009774345.1 Lachnospiraceae bacterium
GTATTATCACATATCTTTTTTAGCATCTCTGGACTGATTTTATTATTATCTCTTCTAATCATTGCGTAAAAAGTATTTGTTGAAATACCAGTTTTCCTAGAGAGTTCTGCAACTGTTAAATCATATTCTTTAAGTGCCAATTTTAAATTTGTTCCAATTCCCATTATGCAGCCTCCTTATACAATATATTAAAACACAGAATCTTGCAAATGTAAATACAATCTTGCAAAAGCACACAAAATTTAAAAAATCTATTGACAATCTTGCATATGCACGATATCATACATATAAATCTTGCGTATGCAAAGAAAGGAGAAATAAGTATATGGGAATGAAGTTAGACAGAAAAAAATTCTCACTTGCCAGAGCGAGAGCTTGCATGGGGCAAAAGGATTTTGAAAAAGCTGGAATCCCTAAAGGCACATTATGCAGGGCAATGAGTGGCAGGAGCCTAAAACCGGAAACACTTGGAAAGATTGCAAAGGCTCTGGGTGTGGATGTAACTGAAATTTTAGAGGATTAAAGAAAGGAGGATTACATGGATTTAGTAATGATGCGCGGCAGGGATGCGGTATGCGATAGTTTGGAAGTGGCGGAGCATTTCGGGAAGGAACACCGAAACATTATTCAGGCTATTGACAATCTGACTGCTGAAAATTCAGCAGTGAAAAAGAAATTTACGGTGTCAACCTATAAGGCAGAAAACGGACATATATACAGGCGGTATTACATGAACCGGGACGGCTTTTCACTTCTGGTGATGGGATTTAACGGGAAAGAAGCTTTGGATTGGAAAATGAAATACATCGAAGCGTTCAACCGCATGGAGCAGCTTCTCGCCCAGAAGCAGACGGAGGTCTACAAAGACACAAGGGCATACCAGAAAGCCATCAGGAAGCAGGAAACAGATGCAATCAAGGCTCTGGTGGACTACGCCGAGGGGCAGGGGAGCCGGAACGCAGCAAGGTATTATTCCAGCCTGTCAAAGCTTGCAGATAAAACCGCAGGTATTGAAAACAGGGATATGGCAACCATAGAACAACTTGGAACGCTTGCATTGGTTGAAAATATCATAGCAAAGTGCATAGCGGAAGGTATAGAGCTTCAGGAGCCGTACAAGGACATTTATCAGGAGTGTAAACGCAAGCTGGAAAGGTTTCATTCAGCTGCGCTTATTGGTTAAAGGAAGGAGAAAACAGACAATGGCAAAGAAAGTATTCAGAGATTATGCAGAGGTAAATGAGAAGTTATTAGAGGGGTTCACAGTAGCGGAGGTTCTCACAGGAATCAATGCAGAGGATAGCGGCATGATGATAGGCTTGGAGCGGACAATTGACAATGTAACTATTGGTGTTGATGTGATTTACAATCCCGACTGTGAGGACGGAGAAACACCGTTCATGGTATCAGAGGAATATGTGAAAAATATCTATGAGATTCCAGAGGGGCCAGAGAGAAAAATTAAAATCAGGAGCGTTACAGAACCGTTTGATAATGGAAGAAGGTAGTGATTTTATGACGGAGGAAGAACTTGACGCAATGGTAGAAGCAGAAGAAAAAAGGCTTGGCGTAGGAAGCAAAGAGTTCATACAACGCCACAATGAGATTATGGAGCTTATAGACAGAGCCAGAGGGAAAGGAGCGGCGGCAGATGGCAAAGCAGATTATGAATGTTCGGGACGTTATGGCAGTGCTGGAAGTGTCTGAGAGCAAGGCTTATGGGATTATCCGGAAACTTAATAGCGAACTTGCCGAAAAGAATTATATTGTGATTCCCGGCAAAATTCCAGCAGCATATTTTCAGGAGCGGTGCTATGGAATGCACGCCGAATAGAGAATCATTGCTTGCTTTAATCCAGCCGGACATGAAGCTGACAAAGGAGTTTTTAAAGCGGATATATGCTTTTGAAATAAGCTATCCGGGATTTTCAGAAGAAGCGATTGCCGCATTGGAAGCCGTTGGATGCGTCCGGGCGAGGGAACATTATAACGCTTGGGTGAAGGAATATGAATCAAGGCGTGATGCTGAACTGAAAGAAGTTGCACATTGGTATCGGCTGGAATGTGAAAAAGAATGGGAGAAAAAACAGAAAGGAAGTGAGGAGCAACGGACACAGAGAGAAAGGAAGCAGTCCGGCAGGAAGTGGATGGACGGTCTATTTTAGATGATTTTACCAATTATCCACTGACAGATATTGGAAGTTCAAAGCTGTATGCGGATATGTTCAAGAGTGAACTGCGGTTCGTGCGTGAAATGGGGTTGTATTTTTATTACAACGGTAAAGTATGGGTTAAGGATGTCGGGAGCATATTCGCCAAAAGACTCGCGAAAAAGTTCGCAGTTAAAACGGTGGACAAAGCAAACGGCATCACGGACGATAAAACCCGGGATATATTTGTGAAGTATTACTGCAAATTTAACAGCTTCAATGCAAGGGAAAACTGATAAAAGACGCACAGTCAGTACATTTAATGGAGTATTCGGAGTTTGACAATAAGCCGGAACTGTATAACTGTCAGAATGGCACTTTTAATTTAAAGACAGGGAAGCTCCAAAAGCATAACGCCAATGATATGCTGACACAGATATCCAATGTCACATATGATGCAGATGCAAGGTGTGGGCGGTGGGAACGGTATGTTGATGAAATCATGGAAAGGGATGAGCCAAGTAAAAATCTATTGCAGATGATAGCCGGGCATTGCCTGTCCGGTTCAACGAAGTTTGAATGTTTCTTTATGCTGTACGGAAAGAATACGAGGAACGGCAAGGGAACATTTAACAGCACTATGATGAAAATGCATGGGGATTATGCACAGGCACTAAACCCGGAATCCCTGTCAGTGAAAAGTTTCTACAATAACAGCGAAGCACCGAATGAAGCGATTGCCAGCCTTGCAGGGGTACGCTATGTATGCGTATCGGAGCCGGGAGAGAATTTAGTGTTAAATTCTGATTTGGTAAAGACGCTGACAGGCGGTGACCCGGTAAGGGCAAGGTTTTTAAAGCAGCATTTCTTTACTTACATACCATGCTTTAAGATTGTGATTAATACTAACCATCTTCCCAAAATACTGGATGATACAGTATTTGAGAGTGACCGCCTTGTGCTGCTGAACTTCAATGTGCATTTTGACGCAGACAGCCGGGACAACACATTGAAGAAGCAGTTCATCAAGCCGGAAAATCTAAGCGGAATATTCAACTGGTGCTATGAGGGGTACAAGATGCTGGAGCGTTCGGGGACGCTGAAAATGCCGGACAAATCGAAGGTGTTATTCGACAAGTACCGGGAAGAAAGCAATATCGAAAAGCAGTTCATATCTGAAATTTTAGTTCCGGTTGAGGGCGCAAGGCTTAAATTTAAGTCTGTGTATGATGAATATAAGGACTGGGCGAAAGATAATGGGTATAGGCAGTGTAGCAGGAAAACATTTCGGGAAAGGATGGGGAAGTATTTAAGAATTGCGGAATATTGCAAACAGGATTGTATTTTTGAGTACGATTTTCAGAGCAATATGCAGATACCATTTAGTTGATAATCGGGAAATCGGGAAAAACGAGGGTGATTTTTCATTGAACCAAATTTTCTTAGGCTCATGAGAGTTAATAAAAAAGCAGGGTTAAATTTCCCGAAATCCCGAATTGAAGAAAGGAGAACACATGAACGAAGAATTATTAACCCGTCTGGTGGAAGCACTGGAAAGCATCAACAATAACTTATCAGACATAGCCGTGTCGCTTGACGGTCTGGATAAGAATATTGATGGCTGCGTATCGTGCAGCAGGGACGGCAGGAGCAAATACCTCTGTATTTCGGGAGATGTTTACACAAATTAGATACCTGTAAAATACGGGAAAAGGAAAACGCAATGAAGATTATGGTTCAAGACCGCACAATGATTGTTGAACAGCCGCGCTGTGTATGGGTGGAGCAGGTTCCATTCAGCGATAAAGGTGCTATTGCCAGCAATTCAAAACGAGCACCGATACTTGGAACATATCCCTCGATGAACAGGGCGAAAGAAGTACTAAAAGAGGTGTTCGAGTATCAGAGGAACGGGCGGTATAACTTCTATATGCCGCAGGAATGAAAATGCCCCATTGATATTGGCGTATCAACAGGGCAGTCACAGCCGGAGCCGTGAAAGAAAAGATACAAGTACATAATAACACGGCTTTCTGGGGAAAGGAAAGAGGAAATTTTATGAGAACAGAAAATTATTGTAGTATTAGTCCGCTTACAGACGAGGAAGTCAAAGGCATTATCAAGAATGAAGCTGATGGTATGGACGCTGAAACTACCGCAGAATTTATTAATGACTTGATAGATGCTGGCGGTGCAGAGATAAATGACTGTACACATATTGAAAGAATAATGTGGCTTGTACGTCATGCATATTTGAGCGGATTTTCAAAGGGCATCGAGATATACAATGACGTGGTCAAGGGACTTTTGGAAAATATGAAGAAAGGCGGTATCGCATGAAAAAGAAAATGAATATGGTAGTTGAGATGGCGCAGGATTTAATGACAATGGAGACGGACGCATACATGATGTGCAAATATATACTGCTGGTAGTGAGCAGGGAGCGCAGCAGCATGAATCATCTTATCAAGGTGCTGTTTGGTCTGACGGACGTTTATAGGCCGTTGAGCATTGAAATGAAGGAGGTAGAAGCATTATGACTTTATATCCCAATCTGGCAGAACTGATCAAATATTATCCATGCCATGAGACGACAGTATGCGATTATGCGGAGATCGAGCCGGAGGTACTCCATGCAGTGGTGAATGACGGTGAAAAGCTGCGTTATATGGAGCTCGTAGGGCTTTCCAGGCTGTATGAATGTCCAATAGGTGTACTTGCACATCAAGAGGTTATAATGACGGACATGAGCAGATGGAAGCATAAGAAGATGGCTGCGGCGGTTGATTCGCTATATATGCAGTTAAAGTATATGGCAAAGTGTGAGGGAAACGAGGAAGCAAAAAGCCGTCTTGAACGTGCTGATAAAGTGCATCAGAAATTTGCGAGAGATGCATATGATAATAAGCTTTCATATGGCCACTACCTTGGAGCATATGAGCGGCTTTCGCTAGATGTTGCACGGTCAAAACCAAGGCCAAAGCGCCGGAGCCTTATATCGGCATGAGAAAGGCGGTGCAATATGACAGAATTAGATATGTTTTATCACTTTATCCCGGATATTGCGGAAATGATTGTTTATCAGAGAGAGAGGACGCAGGAGCAGCGGATTCAGTGGAAAAAGGACTGTATAGAATATGCAAAGAGTTTAAGCCCGTTTGTATGTGGGTTTACCCGTAAAACGCTGATGGTAATTGATAACTACTTGGAGAAAGACGGGGGCGCAAAAATGATGAAGATTGATGATATAAAAATTTATCCCTGTTTTGCGGCGCAGGAGCCGAAGCCGGAGAAGATGCAGGAGAAAGAAAAGTATTTCGAGGAAACCGGGGCTTTACAGTCGCAGATTATCCTTGACGGAAATGGATATCTGATTGACGGATTCACATCATACCTGATGGCAAAAGAGCGCGGCATTCAGATTGTTCCTGTCAGATATGGCAGGCGGCAGATTGTGAGGGCAGGCCACAAGCCCGGCGGTAAGCCGTATTCATGGGAACTGCCGGAGACTCTCGTTGACCGGGTATCTGTCGGGGATAAGGCGGTTGTACGCACGCAGAAGGGCGTAAGAACGGTTGTTGTAACAGCGGTTGAAGAATATGCCGGGAATGAGCCGGAACCGCTTAGAATGGTTATCAGGGTGAAGAAAGCAGACAGGATTTGAAAGGAGATCATATCATGTACGAAATAATTGACGAAACATTAAAGATTGCAAGCTGCGGCATTAACGATTTAACGCTTGGACAGGCTTCTTCGTTCCTCTCCCAGTGGGAGGACGGGGCGACTCTTGGGAGCCTTACACTGTTTATCAATACGGAAACAGGATATCTTGTATTAAACAGGGACAATGCACAGTATGAACATAATCTGAAGCTTGCCAAAGCACATCTGTCTGCAAGCGACGAGCAGATTGAGAAATACAGGGACAGGCTGGGCGGCAGATTGAGTGAAACAGTAGAGGTTATAGACAAATTCAGAAAGTACAAACAGATACAAGGCGATTTGGAGGCAGTTGAACATCAGGGATTGATGCTCTCCGGTAACTACATAACCAGAAATGTATTATCATCACTGGAAAAGAAGCAAATTCCAACTTGCCTTTTGATGTCACAGGCATACTCCTATGGAGTTATGAACGGAAAGCGCATGGAGAGGGCAAGGAGAAAGGCGGTGCAGGCATGAAAGACGAACGCAAATTCAAAGAGGTAATTCACACAATCAAAGGCGCAGAGAAAGACAAGGACAAGTTCTGCAAGGCGGCGCGCATTGAGCGACAGCCAATGAGTAAAGATTGCCTTGAACAGATTTTAGACCACATTGCATTGTACCTTGGAATGATACTTATGTTTGGATTTTTCTATATGCTGTTTGGCAGATAAGAAAGGCGGGCAGGCGGAGCATAACACCTTCCGTCTGTCCTGCTTTTGTAGATAAGTCGCTTCGGGTAAAATGCCGTTTAGAATGGTACAAATTAATTGTCATTCTGTGATACGATAAAAGCGACGAAAGAAAAACGGATTGGAGGAGGCGCTGATGGCGAAAATAGAAGAGTGGGAGGAGGGCGAAAAGCTTTTTCTGCTGGAATCATGGGCGAGGAGTGGATTGACCGATGAACAGATAGCTAAGAATATGGGTGTCACTGTCAGAACTCTGTACAACTGGAAGAAGAAAAGTCTTCCGATATTTCAGTCCTTAAAAAAGGGCAAAGAAGTAGTTGACTATGAGGTTGAGAATGCCCTTTTAAAAAGAGCATTAGGCTATACAACGAAAGAAATTATCCGAGAAAGAATAGTCGATACTGGACAGAAAAAGAGGCATGGCGGTGAAAGCGAACTAACTGAAAAGGAGTGGGATTTTGCAATAAGGTATTTTAATGGGTGCTGCTGTTATTGTGGAAAGTTGTTAAGTACCCCTACGAAAGACCATATAAAACCTCTCAGTAAAGGCGGGCGAATGGTGAGGGAAAACATTCTGCCTTGCTGTCTTGAATGCAATTCGAGCAAAAAAGATTTAGATATGCTTTCATGGTATAAGAGGCAGGATTTTTACAGTGAACACAGGCTGCAGAGGATACATGATTATATTGACTTTGTCCTGTTATTGAAGAATAAAGATGACCTAGGGGAACTTGTGACAACGAAGGAGGTGATTAGGGAAGTGCTGCCAGATGTGACCGCACAGATATTCTGGCTGAAAAACCGGAAACCAGATCAGTGGAGGGACAAGCAGGAGCAGAAAGTAGACTTAACGGAGGCGGTGAGGATTATTGACAGTGTCGGAGACAGTGATTGATTTTGGTAAACTGATAGCGCCTGCATTTTATCCGGTGCACAGGGATATTTTAAAGGGCGGACATACATATTATGACCTGTATGGCGGCAGGGGTGGCTTGAAGTCCTCGTTTATATCGTTGGAGATTATTCTTGGCATGATGAAGGATAAAGACGCTAATGCTGCTATATTTAGGCACTTAACAATGAAATCTTGCGCAAAATGGCAAAATTTTTTGCGTAAGAAAAATACCTATGCCAATGCTG
>VSNR01000196.1 GCA_009774345.1 Lachnospiraceae bacterium
CTCTAATACCATTATATTATAGTGGATATGTACAAATTTTTCAACTACTTTGGAAATGCTTTTATGGGTT
Organism: Lachnospiraceae bacterium; assembly: GCA_009774345.1. Taxonomy (GTDB): domain Bacteria; phylum Bacillota; class Clostridia; order Lachnospirales; family Lachnospiraceae; genus COE1. The sequence continues at coordinate 71 of VSNR01000196.1, forward strand.
GATAAGTGTGTGAAAATATTCTATAATGCATAGTGTGAGAAGTGCTAAGCCGCACACAGGAGGGGCTTTATGAAAAAGGAGACGAAAGACCAAGCGGGCTACGAACATGTGACACACACTTTCGGTCCGGTGTACGATGAACAGTCCAAAATATTGATTTTAGGCTCTATGCCATCTGTAAAGTCAAGAGAACAGCAGTTTTATTACGGGCACCCGCAGAACCGTTTCTGGAAAGTGCTCTCTGCGGTGTTAGGAGAAGCGGCGCCGGATGCCATAGAGGACAAGAAGAATTTCCTGCTGAGACATCATATCGCGCTGTGGGATGTGATCGAATCCTGCGATATTATCGGCTCATCAGACAGCAGCATCAAAAATGTCAGGGGAAATGATATGCGGCTTATTTTGGATACCGCAGAGATTGATGCGGTCGTGCTCAATGGCGGAAAGGCGTATGAGCTTTTTGTAAAATATTGCAGGCCTTATATAAAAGACTATTTCAGAGAAAACAAACCAGCACTTGTGAAGCTTCCCTCGACAAGTCCGGCGAATGCGGCATGGAAGCTTGACAGGCTGACGGAGGCGTGGCGGGATGCATTGGTTTTGAATAAAGTACAATCGAATTGAGAAAGGGCATTAGGAAATCATGGGATTTGAGACAGATATCATGAAGGGATTTGACGAATATTGCAGAGAGAAACGAAGTGCAATCGCAAATCTGTCCAATGAAGAGCAGAAGGCAGGTCAGGAGAAGGTGCTGGTGGCAAGATCACTGCTGCACCACGATGCACAGCAGATGGCAATAATCTATGCAAAGCGGGCGGACAGCAGCCCGGATTCTTTTTGGGAATTGCAGGAGGCGACAGTCACAGTGCTTTGTGCCGGGCTTGAGGATACGTCCTTTAACAAATGGAAGGCAAATTTGACAGATGCAGTGAAGCAGGTGTTAGCGGCAGAACAGATGAAACGGCTGCCACGGCTTTCAAAGGCATATGAGAAAGTGCTCGACAGCCTTGATATTGACTTTTTTGATATTGAGGAGGAGCTCAAGGCAGTCTTCGAACCGGAATGCATATACAATACACTGGTGCTGCTGGTTACAGCAGTGAAGAATTACTGTGAATTTCTGGAAGGCATATATGAAAAGGAGCGCAGGCAGTCATGCGAAACGACCAGCAAAAAAAGTACCGTACCAAGAGCAAAGACGCAATCATGACGTATTTGGAGATGCACAGGGAACATAGTTTTAGCGCTTATGATGTCAATGCGTACATGCAGGAAAAAGGAATACAAGTCAATCTGACCACCATTTACCGCAATCTGGACAAGCTCACAGAGAGCGGTGTGGTATTGAAGTATAAGACAGCGGAGGATGAATGCTGCCGCTACCAGTGTGCAAAGCCACACGCACACTGCCACGAACATATTCATATGCAGTGCAGATCATGCGGAAAGATTCTCCATCTGGAATGTGAGTTTATGGAGGAGATCATAAAGCACCTGTATGACCATCACAGATTTACGCTGGAATGTTCAGGCTCTGTACTGATGGGAATGTGTGAGGCATGCCAGATATCACTAGAAAACAAAGGAGTAGAATAATCATGGAAATGTGGGATATTTACGATGAAAATAAGGAGCGCACTGGACGCACCATGCAAAAAAATGACTGGTGCTTAAAGGAAGGGGAGTATCACCTGACAGTGCTTGGCATTGTAGCGCATACAGACGGCAGGTTTTTGATTACGAAACGGGTCATGACAAAGGCGTGGGCGCCCGGCTGGTGGGAGGTATCAGGCGGAGCATGTCAGGCAGGAGAGGATTCGAAGGATGCGGTGCTCAGGGAAGTCAGGGAGGAGACAGGGCTTGACGTGTCCGGCTGGGATGGCGGATATCTGTTTAGCTACAAGCGGGAGAATCCCGGTGAGGGAGACAATTATTTTGTGGATATATACCGTTTTTGTGCTGATTTTGACGAAGCGGATATTCATTTGCAGGAGGAGGAGACGGACGGCTATATGCTTGCTACATTCGAGGAAGTACAGGCATTGGCAGCGCAGGGCATTTTCCTGCACTATGACAGCATCAAGCGTGCATTTGAATGGTCATAGCGTTGTATAAATATAACAAATTGGAGGAAAAAGAATGAGAAAATTTCTAAACAGCATGATAGGACTGATGCTGGGTGCAGCGCTTTTTTTTGCGGCACCTGCAATGGAGTCAGAGGCAGCGGAGTATTCTGTGGCACCGGCAGACGCCATTTTGTACACCAATGACAATACTGTCATTTTGTCCGATGCGGACGATGCTTCCGTGGTGCTTCCTGAGGTGGCAGCAGACCTTCCGATACAGGTGACAGGCATTACCAGCAATGGATATTTCCAGATTGCACTGGACGGACAGACCTTTTATATTCATGGGATTGGTCTGAGCGCTGCCAAGACAGACCGCCAAGTGTATGACATTATGATGGCGCAGAAGGCAGTATTTCCTGAGGGAATGCACTGGACAAACGACAATTACTATGCGTGGAAGGGCGGCACCTACACAGGCGGTTTTGGCTGCGCAGGGTTTGCATTTGCGGTCAGCGATGCGGCATTTGGAGATACGAAGGCAGTGATTCACAAGGATTACACCAATATCAAAGTGGGAGATATTCTGCGCGTGGACAATGATACGCACTCTGTCATCGTGCTTGAAGTGCGGGAGCAGTCTGTCATTGTGGCAGAGGGGAATTACAATGCCTCAATACACTGGGGAAGAGAGATTTCCAAAGCAGCGTTGACAGACCCCTATAGTTATATCATGACAAGATACTGATCAAAGGCAAAGGCGCAAAGGCGGCTTTAAATTAGGAGGAATTAAAATGGAAAAAATAACAAGTTTTACAATCGACCATATCAAATTGCAGCCGGGTGTGTATGTATCGAGAAAAGATCAGGTGGGGGAGAGCACCATCACAACCTTTGACCTGAGAATGACATCCCCCAATGAAGAACCTGTGATGAATACCGCAGAAGTGCATACGATTGAACATCTGGCGGCTACTTTTCTGAGAAACCACGAAAAATACGGCAGCAAAACCATTTACTTTGGACCCATGGGCTGCCGCACAGGTTTTTATCTGCTGCTTGCGGGCGATTACGAATCAAAGGATATCGTACCGCTGATGATCGAGCTTTATGAGTTTATCAGGGATTTCAAGGATGAGGTTCCGGGAGCAAGCCCCAAGGACTGCGGCAATTATCTTGACATGAATCTGGGCATGGCAAATTATCTTGCGGCAAGATTTCTGGACAATGTACTGTACAAGATAGATGAGACGCGGCTGGTGTATCCAGAATAAGAACGCATGCATATAGTATCATAAAACCGATAAGGTGACACCAATGGACAATACTTTCTTGACACAAATTACAAATGGGAAGATCGAGGATGTGGAGGCAGGAAGGAACGGCTCTTTTGTCCTCGTCTCCTACAGAGACTGCCCAAACTGCGGCATGGATAATCAGACCATACGGCTGAATGTCAGCAATAACACTGTGATACTGGATGAGAATCAAAACCGGGTTCCCTTTAGAACACTGCAAAAAGGCATGACCGTAAATGCGGCATTTTCCAATGCAACGACAAGGAGCATCCCGCCGCAGGCAGCAGCGTATGTCATACAGATCATAGGGAGAGCGTTTCAGGAGGAGGTAACAGTAGGCAGGATCGTGGATGTGGACAGACAAAACAGAAGCTTTACGACGATCAGCGACGGCAATTTATCCTCCGTGATAAGGTTCAATGTGGCAGATGATGCACAGATTTTAAACAACTTTGGCAGACCGATGAATTTTGCAAATTTAGTTCCCGGTCTGAGAGTGAGGGTGCGTCATGCCGCGTTTATGACGATGAGCATCCCGCCGCAGACAACAGCGTTCGAAGTCCGGGTTATCTGAGTAAGCAGAGGCAGCCCCCTTTTATGCACACAGGCAGGCGCAGTTGGGGGCTTGCCGTAGTGGATAATGAGTGAGGAGGGATTGTATGGAACAGTCAGCTTTTGATAAAATATACGAAGTTGTCAGGAACGCCCCGCATATTAATTCGTTAAGGAGCAGGCTAATATGATATATTTATCCCATTTTGCATTTCCCGACAGGGAGCGGGAGTATGACTTTACAATGAATCAGAAGCGCACCTGCTATGACACGGTCTATCCCTTTTTGATACTTTCGGCACATCAGCTGAAAATGCTTGATTTTGAGCCAGTTACCATCCTGTACGGCGGAAATGGTTCAGGCAAGACGACGGCGCTCAATGTCATTGCCGAGAAGCTCGGACTTGCGCGTGACACGCTGTATAACCGTTCTAATTTTTTTGGAGATTACACGAAACTGTGCTCGTTTGAGACGGTTGGGAAACTGCCAAAGGACAGCAGGATTATAACGAGTGATGATGTGTTTGACTTTATGCTCAATCTGCGCTGTATCAATGAAGGAATAGACCAGCGGCGGGAGGAACTTTTTGATGAATATCAGGAGGCAAAATATGCCAAGTTTCAGATGCACTCGCTAGAGGACTATGAGCGGCTCAAAAAGATCAACGAGGCGCGCCGCAGTACACAGTCAAAGTTTGTGCGCAGCAGCTTACAGGACAACGTCAGGGAGCATTCCAACGGGGAGAGTGCATTTCTCTATTTTGCAGATAAAATAAAAGAAAACGGACTGTATCTGCTCGATGAGCCAGAGAACAGCCTCTCACCGCAGAAGCAGCAGGAGCTGCTGCGCTTTTTGGAAGATTCTGTCCGTTTTTTCAAATGTCAGTTTGTGATTGCGACACATTCTCCGTTTCTGCTCTCTATGAGAGGGGCAAAGATTTATGACTTGGATGAGGAGGTGGTAGATGTCAAGCGCTGGACAGAGCTTGGCAATGTGCGGGCATACTATGATTTTTTTAAGAAATATGAGCGTGAATTTGAAATATAATGAAAGAAAGGAAAATAAAAATATGAAAATAGCAGTAACCTATGAAGATGGAATGGTTTTTCAGCACTTCGGACACACACAGCAGTTTAAACTTTATGAAGTAGAAAATGGTGCAGTACAGAACGAACAGGTTGTGGATACGCAGGGGAGCGGCCATGGGGCGCTTGCGGGATTCCTTGCGCAGTACGGTGTCGATACACTGCTCTGCGGCGGAATCGGCGCTGGGGCGCAGAACGCGCTTGCAGCGGCAGACATACAGCTTTATGGCGGTATTTCGGGAAATGCAGACGAGGCAGTCAGCGCGTTCATAGCGGGGACACTCGACTACAATCCCGATGTACACTGTGACCATCATGATCATGGAGGAGCGCATGACTGCGGTGCGCATTCCTGTGGAGATAAAGCACATGACTGTGCCGGACATGGAGACGGATGCAGGAGTTAGCGTCAGTGGAGAATACAATAAGACCCAATATTATCCCGATAACAGATTTTTGCGCACCAGAGCTTGATGTATATGCCAGACTTACGGAGGGACAACTCTTAAACCGCCACGAACCTGAGAAGGGAATGTTTATCGCAGAGAGTCCGCGCGTGATCGAACGGGCACTGGATTATGGCTGCATACCCGTTTCCATATTAATAGAAACAAGGCAGATTGAAACACAGGGCAAAGAAATCATCACACGCTGCGGCCAGATTCCAGTCTACACAGCGCCGTTTGACGTGCTGACACAGCTTACAGGTTTTCAGCTCACGCGCGGTATGCTGTGTGCGATGTACCGCCCTGCGCAAAAGACGATCGAAGAGGTATGTGTGAACGCCCGCAGAATCGCAGTGCTTGAGAATGTGGTGAATCCAACAAACGTCGGCGCAGTCTTCCGCTCAGCGGCAGCGCTTGGCATGAATGGTGTCGTGCTGACACCTGCGTGCAGCAATCCGCTTTACCGGCGCGCAATCCGTGTGAGCATGGGAACCGTGTTTCAGATTCCGTGGGCATTTTTGCCGGAGGGCGCTCAAATCAGCCGGCTGCATGTATTGGGATTTAAGACTGTGGCGATGGCGCTGAAGGAAGATTCGCTCCGCATGGATGCGCCGCAGCTTGCCAAGGAGCCGCGGCTTGCGATTGTGCTTGGCACAGAGGGGGACGGGCTTGCCGCAGATACGATCGAAGCCTGTGACTATACAGTGCGGATTCCAATGGCGCAGGGTGTGGATTCCCTGAATGTGGCGGCGGCAAGTGCAGTGGCGTTCTGGCAGCTTGGGACTGTGCGGGACAGGGAGATTTTATAACAGAGAGGGACAAAGGATATATTGACGATGGAATTAACCAATTATTTGAAGAGTATCATTGATGAGGACAGGTGTGCCGTTGTCATCTGCAATCTGTCACATGAGATCATTTATATGAATCCGGCGGCAGTCGTCCGCTACGAAAAACGGGGCGGGCAGTCGCTTGTAGGACAAAGCCTGCTGGACTGCCATAACCCGCAGTCTGTCGAAAAAATCAAAAAGGTGGTACTGTGGTTTGCAGAAAGCACAGACCATAACAGAATCTATACATTTTACAATGAGAAAGAAAATAAGGATGTCTATATGGTTGCACTGCGAAACCCGGATGGAACGCTGATTGGATATTACGAGAAACATGAGTACAGAAACAGAGAGACAGCAAACTTATATGATTTTACAGCAGGGTGAGGGCAGCAGGATGATCGTTAGAAAACATTTTCGTTTCACAGGCAGAGTGCAGGGCGTCGGATTCCGCTATCGGGCAAAATACGCGGCAAACGGCATGGGAATCACAGGCTGGGCAAAAAACGAGCAGGATGGTTCGGTGGAGATGGAGGCACAGGGAACAGAGGAGGCGATCAACAGAATGCTGGTAATGATCAACAAGAGCGATTATATCGTGATTGAATCCATTGAGACCCGTGAGCTTCCCCTTGAGGAAGGCGAGCGTTCTTTTTATGTCGTATAGATTTTTGAACTGTTGAAAAAGACAGAGGAATATAGGAGGAGAAAACAATGGTAAAGCATGTAATTTTATGGCAGTTAAAAGATGAATTATCGAATGAGGAAAAGAAGGATGTAAAGGCAGGCATCAAGACAGGGCTTGAGGCACTCAAAGGCAAGATTCCCGGTTTGCTGGACATCAGAGTGGAAGTAGAGCCGCTGGCGTCCTCCAATGCAGATGTGATGCTGGATTCTACATTTGAGAATGAGGAGGCGCTGAAAACCTATGCAGTCCATCCAGAACATGTCGCAGTGGCAGATGGGAGAGTGCGTCCTTATACAAAGACAAGGATTTGTATGGATTTTGAGATAGGCTGATGTATAGGGGAAAATATACAATAAAAAGTATTTCAAAAGTAGATTTGTGTATAAAAATGACAAATATACCTGCTTTTTGAAATTATTCTAAAAAAGTACTTGCTTTTTATATAAAACTGTTGTATGATTTAATAGCTGTCGGCGATACAGAGAAGCA
>VSNR01000197.1 GCA_009774345.1 Lachnospiraceae bacterium
AAAAAGAAACGGATTCATTGGATCTGTGCGCCTAATTTTGTGGTATAGTTATAAAATCTAACCGCACAGGTAGAAATTTTTTCTTTATCTTTTCAGAAAATTATTTTCTTAAATTCCGACACCAGTTCCTTCCCATTCTGCGTGTATGTCGTGATATTATCAAAAGCATCCGCATCATTCCTGACCAGATAGGTGTCCTTTGTCATGCATATAACAGCTTTTTCAATGGTTTTACAATTCATAAGATAACTGTACAGCTCCCTTTCATGCGCATCATCCTCACAGACCAAAACAAACCAGGGTTTTTTGATCCTCTTCTGCCTGAAATGCTCCTGTGCTGCCCGAATTTTTAAGACGCATTCTGTATCACTGCCCTCCATATTCCTTACAGGTATCACACACACATTGACCAACCCTTCCGAATATTTATCTGAGAGGATCATCAGCCTGCCTTCTATCACCGCACTGCCCGCATGGTATGAAAAATAATATTTTGCATTATATGACAGGCTGCTGACATAAAACGAATTGAATGCTGCCCTGTTTAAGACGCCCTTTATGCCGTCTCTGCTGTCCATTTCGCGTAACGGCATATAACCGCCCTGGCATCTTCTGTTTTCTACTGTTCCTGTAAATATGTCCCTGCCTCCGCCAGTGAGTGAATATATATTACAGGTCCTGTAACCACATGGATTATCTGAAGGATAATAGCATACTGACAGGACAATACCATAATCACATAACTGTTTTAATTTCTTTGTAAGGTCTGTATTTTTGTCCCCTGCTGGATGAATATGCTCCATATATCGCATAATATGGCTTTTACCAGCATATTCCATACGCCCAAGTGCTTTAATAATCTCCATATGGCATTCATCAAGCTTATTTTTTTCCATTAACGCTGCTGTCTCTTTTTCACTGATTCCCGTCTTTTTGTTATGGCACTCCTTTACGAGATTTTCCCTGTATGCATAGCAGGAACATTTCGTCATACAGACACCTCCCTAATCATCTGTTATCCCAAACCCATCGATTGACAGGTCGAAGCAGCCCGAATCCGCATCAGAATCAAACAGACTGCTCTGGCAGAGCTGTTGTTCCCTGTCCTGTCCATACACCTCAAACTGCCTGTTTTCCTCCTCTTCTTTCATAAGCTTTTCATAATATCGCTGTAGCAGTTCCTCATTTTCACTCACCGTAAACAGCTCCGTAAGATCTTCTGGTGCTGTCGTCTGTCTTATATCCTCCGGCTTCTCTTCATTGGATTCCATACTGTTGTCTAAAAACTGCTCTGATAAATTTTCCGCTGTCTCCTCCTGCCCTGTCCGACACACCTCATCTCTTCCAGATACTTTTACCGCATCTTCCGTAACTGTTTTCTCTGCTTCACTGCATTCATCTTCCCTGCTGATCGTTTCATATTGATCCCAGTCCACGATATATCTTTTAATTACGGCATCCCTTCTCTTCTTGTCCAGAAATGACACCTTACAGTCAAATACTGTTTTCGGGCTGCCCTGGTGGCCGGAATGTTTCCTTTACGCTGACTGCCCCCGGCTTTGCGCGGAGCAAGATACTTTTCCAGCCTTTCGTTATGTGCGTCATCAATCAGTCCGAGCGTCCTCACGAGCTTTATGTAATCATCCGTTGTCCCATGTCTCTTGCATGCCACAAGCAGCGGGAGGTATTTTAATGTCGAATCGGAAACCTGTACGGAATGCCTGATGGCAACAGGCAGTATATAGCTACTGTAATTTTCTTCATACCATTCCCTGACTCTTTTATAGCCCGAGGAGTTCAGACTGACATCCGCAAAGAACATCCCCATGAATTCCACGGACACGCCACAGGACTGTTTCAGACCGATTATGGTTTGTAAAAGTCCCGTAACGCCGCTGAAGGAAAAATTATCCGCCTTGATCGGGGAAAGCACGCCGTCACAGGCGCAGATTGCGCATCTTGTAAGCGTTGTATCCCCCGGATTCGTGTCAATGACGACATAGTCATAATCTTCCCTGACAAGCTCTATGTTCCGGCGCAGGCAGGTAAACACCGAACGTTTTTCCTGCAGTTCCGAATGGATTTCATAAATGATATCCTTCAGTAACGGGGAGCCTGGAATGCAGTCAATCAGATCAAAATTTGATTCATATATAAATCCCTCATATAAAATGTCAGCGCTTTTTAACTGGTGGCACAATAAGTTCGTATAACAGGGACACTCATACCCTGTCCCTATCATGAGCATGTCTGTCGCGTTCATCTGTGCATCAAGGTCTATGAAAAGAACATGATAACCTGAAACCGCAAGTATATGCGCCATATTTACCGAGGACATTGTTTTTGACACGCCCCCTTTTTCAGTGACAAAACCGATAACCTTGTTCATAAAAACCTTCCCTTCTTATACAAATCTGCTGTCTGTGTAACATCTCTGTTTCGGATAATTACAGTCCCAGCAGAGAGATGTCCTCCCGCCCGTTAAACACAGAACTGTATCCTGATTTCAGTCCTTCCACATATTCCAGCGAATACGCATCATCTGAATAAACAACATATATCCGCAGGAAAGGAATATCCGGTGCACCCTCACCCAGATATCTCTCAATCCTCATCCTCGCGGAAATATCATCCGATATGTTTTCAAACGAATAGATGAAGCTGCCTTTTACGTCATGCAGCACACGGCAGTTTGCAAACGGATAAAATGTACCGCCTGCCTGAAAGAAACGGATATTGGAATATTCTGCATCGCGACAAATCATCCTGCTGTCCGCAATATCCGTATATTTTCCCCTGTAAGAATAGGACTTGATATGTTCCCGTACAGACTGTTCATAAATACCGATGCCGTCCATAGCAAGGAAAGGATAGGAATAAATGAAATCTGACCCATCCGAACAGTTGTCACCCGCCGTAATCCTGAGTCCTCTCTTCACAAGCATGGATATATCCGGCGCATTCCTGCACCATCCAAAAATCTTTTCACGCCTGGCAGGATAAGTACGTTCTCTAGCCTTTCCCGGCATCCCCGGCCTGACACCCTCTCTCGCTGATACGGTTTTTAAAATGCGCGCCCTGTCAAAATAAGAATATATATCTGTAAAACCCGGACAGATACTCCTGACAGACAAAAGATATTCTGTAATTTCAGACAGTATTTCTTTCCCCAGTGTATCGGATCCTGCAATAATCCTGTTAAACAGGGCTATGACATCCCCGAACTCAGACGGGCAGTCCCCACCTGCCACATGCGCGGCTGACAGCAGTACACTGACGCATGACCTGTACACCTGCATCCTGTTTTTTCCGGGTATCCTTATGTCCTGCCTGTCCCCATCTCCATGATAATCACCTATGGTAAAATGCACGCATGAGCGGTCAAGGCTGCGCTCCGTTGAAAAGATAAATGTAAAATACCGTTCCATTTTCGCCACCACGGCAGCACCCCTTTCTGTTCCCATATCGTTCTCAAAAAAGAACTCCAGCCTGCACGGATGGCGGATTAGAAGATAGGCGTCACTCCTGAACCTGTTTGATGACTGATCAAATGTTTTTCCCCGTATGCTGTCATGCAGACCAATCGGCATATCCAGTGCAAAATCCCCGACACCGATACGGCATTTCCCAGCCATCTTGAGGAAAACAATCCCAACCGTTGACGAATGTACGCTGTAATTCTTAGCGGTTCTGGACATATCCTCCTGATACCATGCACCCTGTCTGCCAGTATGGTACTCCATAAGCGGTGATGACAGGAATTCCGAAAGTTCCCTGTAGCCGGCAGATGAAAGGCTGTATAATATCCTTCCCTTTATAACTGTCCTCATAATACTGCCCTTCCTGAGCCCGTATGATATAAAGTCATCCACCGCCCTGCTACGGACACCCTTGTCACCACAGATACATAACTTCCGTGCTGCATGTGATATTGCCCTGTCCGCCATCCCCAGCAGAAGGGGAACCATTTCACGCGTACAGCTTCCAAACAGCATCAGATACATATAGAAAACATATTTTCTCCCTTTCATGGGCAGTTTTATATTCCCGGAAAGCATGGACAGAAAAATCCCAAGACCGCGGGTTTTGGGATTCATATAAAAATCCCCTGTTTCTGCCAAACCTGTCATCCTCCTTTTATTGACTGTGAAGCACCGGCAGTACCCCCGCCAGTACCAGCGCGGATAAACACAGCATGTACAGCGGGATCTCGCTGACTACCTTCCTTGCCCTGATCTTTCCCTGTAGCCTGCTGGCGTCGGGAAGGAACCTGCTGATATCACTTCTGCTGCTGACGACCTGGTACATTTCTTCCAGAAGGGGTTTGTACTGCGTATACCCGGAATCGCCGGACATCATTTTCAGCAGCTCCCCCAGCTCATCCTGTGCATTTTTCATGCGGTTTTCAGAGTACACGCCAAAATGTTCTGCATCTTTCAGCATAAAGTTATATTCTGTGCACCTGCGGTAAAAATTTTCATATTTCATCTCGATCACCACACTATTTTTCCGGTAATATCGTCAATACTGACATTTCCAATACCTGTATTTCTGGAATCCGCAGAATGATTCCTGTTGTCACCAAGCACAAAATATTCATTCTCGCCCAATATGATTCCGTTTTCCGCAATTCCCGCATCGCCAATCGGCTCCATCCCGTAGTCCTCTTTCAGCAGCCTGCCATCTATGAATATGTCTCCTTCAGCGCTGATCTGCACCGTTTCACCAGGCAGCCCAATAACCCTCTTTACAAGGTAATAATTCTTTCTGCGCGGGAATACAACCACGTCAAAACGCTTCGGGACACCCATCCTGTACGATATCTTCTCCATGACAATCCTGTCCCCGTCATGAAACGATGGCTCCATACTTTTTCCAGATACGCGGACTGACTGACATACAAAAATGTTTATCATGGCTGAAACAAACAATCCAGCCAGCACACAACACGTCAGACCCTGCATTTTATTTATCAGCCTTTTTATGACTATCTTCTTATTTCCTGTTTTCATTTCTATCCTCCATATTTGCTTCATTTGTACCTTTTTCCCGGACAGTTCCGCACTGCATGACATAAACCTGCCTGTGGTAATGCACATGGCTGTCCTTAATATTCAACTTCCTTGCCAGATATACACATGGCCATTGAAGCAGCTCATAGGTGGTCCCATCTGTTTCAAAGGCAAACAGTACAAGCCCCCTGTCCGAAATCCTGAGCACCAGCACCTTTCCAAGCTTTACGGCTTCCAGCCTGACAAGCTCACGCACAAGACCAAGGTAAAACATCTCGTTTTTCGCTGGTACGTCATCCGTGCAGTAAAAATACAGGCTTCCATCTGTATCCGGGATAATATTTTCAGGACATTCGGACTGGTATTCAAAAAGACCTTTTCTTTTATACAGCACAGAAATGTCCCTGAATATGTCCACCGCATCCCACGAACATCCTATAGCAGATGAAACACAGGAATATAATTCAAACAGTTCCACATTATTGTCCGTCATTTTTTTCAGGCAGGACATGTAAACCTGCCCATAATGTTCCATCGCTGATAAATAAAAATCACCACCGCCCAGATCCATACCTGATATGTTTTCCATTAATGCCCTGTATGTACATGGCAGTGCACAACGAGTATTCAATGCAGTGAACATATCCTTTAAGTCCGCCGTTCTGTATTCATAAAGCCTGTATTTCTTTAACAGGGCATGAAGCTCGACGCTGTTCATGGTCACCATCAGGGGGCGGCGCCTGACAAGTTCACGCACAGCCTTATTGTCTGACTGCCGGTTTAACCTGTAAATATAGAATTTTCCGTCTCCTGCGCAGACAATCAGTCCCTCGCCCTCTGAAAATGAAAATTTTTCGACCGCCATGATATAGCTGCCGTCCACTTCACCTATGAAAGGAAACCCCTGGTTATCATTAACGTTAGATGCCTGCTTCCATTCCTGTATACTATCAACCCTATAGTTTTCAGGATAATATTTTTCAGGATCAGCCAGCTCTTTTTTTTCAGTAATATCAGGTTTATGACTGCTCCTCTGTCCCGCCTTTTTTTCCCTTTTGGAAACATTTTCGTATAAATTTGCAGCCTGCAGTTTTCTATCTTTTACGGGACTGTCATCCATAATGCTAACCTTTCCTGATACAAGAGGCTGAACATCTACCGCTTCTATAACAAACGGGACATTATCTGTTTCCGGCTGCACATCCCCCATTCTGTCCATGACATTTCTTATGGCGCCGCCCCTGTCGTATTGGTATGTCAGGGTAATTTCGTTCACAGCCTTCTCCAGCCTGTTTTTTCCGTCATCACCTCCAACATCTGTGCAGCTTATGCGTTCAAGCTCCCTGCACAGCATCTCATAAATATATTCCTGTGAATTGACAGTCTCTATGTTTTTCAACAAATCATTCTTAAACCTGTTCTTTATATATCCAGTCATGTTTTCCATGCTCTCAAAGGCGGACAGGCTGTTGTTTGAACACAGGTTAAAGAGCAGGAAGGCATTCAGCCCGATCATGTCAAATTTGCCCCTGTGTGCACCTTTTCCCTGTATCATGAATATGGAATGCATGATATTTTCCGCAGCCTTACTGCCCGACAGTTCCATCTGCATCCGTATCCTATCCGGGACAGCACCATTCTGCAGGATGGCGGCAATTACCATGTTTTCTTTCTCCCTGCGCGCATTTTTATAGGACACGGAGTAGGGACATCCCTGACAGATGCTTTTTGGAACGTTAACGTTAAAGAAAGTGCCATACCTTGTGATATCGTAACAGCCATATGGATTCACCCTTTTTGCATGCGGCCTGATAATTTTTTTCCTCATCTGCACGATTTCATCTGACTTGTATGCCCTTGGTGACAACCCTTCCTGGCTTTTCAGGAATGAAGTGAATTTTCCGATTGCGTCCGGCGGCGCATCAAATATCGCACCAAAGAGTGTAAACAGCTTCAGGTACTCTTCATCCTCCAGGTTCTTGTCCGAAAGATAATAAATGCAGGGTGGTGTTTCAAAAATACACATGGCTATTTCCTTTCTTTTCTGTATCCTGCCTATTAAATAAAAGTAACCATGAATTAGTCAAGGGGGAAATTGTAATTTTTATAAAGTTTTTAAATTAATGTTTTCCATACAGTATATAAACCTAAATTCCCATAAGTTTTTTAGTCTGCATTCTAAAATGCGTATTTTATCAACGGTTTCAAATATAAAATGTAGAATAAAACATTTTGTGTCTACATCCAAATATTATTTAAGAAATCCTTAAAATACTTAAGTCACAGAATGAAGCCTATATTATTTTCAGGAACTCAGGATAAATAATAACAATCTGAAAATGAAACTTCTATTATGATGTTCGAATATTAGTTCTTATATATTGCAGTTATTAAAAAAATATATTATATGGTATGAGGAGCTACTTGATAAAAATATCTTTATATCAAAAGTCATATTCAAATAAAACAATAGAATTATACCCAAA
>VSNR01000198.1 GCA_009774345.1 Lachnospiraceae bacterium
TATGACTGGTCTGGAAAGACAAGTGATGCATTCAAGCCGGATATGAACAATGCAGAGTATGTGGCAGCACTGAAGGCGGCAATGCAGAACCGTGTAGACGCAGTGGAAGGCTTTGCAACCAAGAAGGAAGGCTATGACAAGCTTCCTGATGAGGCACTTGAGGCACTGAAGAAGCTCGTAGAGCAGTGCTAATATAAGTTCTGATGTTTTTGGAGACACACGAAAGTGTGTCTCCTTTTGTATAATTCGCAGTTTTCTATATAGAGTAGTATAGAAAAGAGACAGAAGATTTTATCTTCTGTCTCTTTTCATAAATAGATAGGAATGTCCAAAGGAAATATGTCAAATCTGCTCATCAATGATAGAAACTTCGATTTTGGATGTTTTGAGTATGTCATTCATTATATTTTTACAAGATTCGGAAAGCTCTGTGCCAAATGCTGCATTCGTGCCGAATAATTCATTGAATGCGGATTTATAGTCGTTTGTTGTCATATCAACGGTGCGGTCAAAGGTCATTTGGTTCGTGTCACCGTCAAAGTTCAGACCGACGCTGGCAAGTTTGTCCTTATGCTCAAGGCATAGCTGGTAATATTGTTTCACTGCGCCGCTTTTTTCAGGATCAATTTGCAGAATGACGTTGGTCGAGTTTCCGAGGTAGTCCAGGGAGTCGTGGACAAACTCCTGAACAATCGCATCAGAAGGATTGCCAGACTGGACAAAAGCATTGCATTTATTCAAAGATAATATTGCGGATTGTGCGAGCGTTGCATAGGAAGCGTATGCAAGATCTAATTCCTGGTACTTTGTTGTGGTGCTGGTGTTGTGTGAGACTGTGCTATAAACGGCGTCTTTGGCAGTCTCATCCAGATTGCGCATAATCTTATCAGCTTTGCTGATGAATGAATCATATCCAGTGAAAAGCGCGTCGATGTTTTTGTCCTTGGCTTTATCAAAGGTTTTGCTGTTCAGCGTGTAGCGTCCGTTCACTTCTTCAATGCCAATCTTTTTCAGCTCTTTCTTATTGTCTTTGAACAGCTTTTCCAGTTTTGTAATCTGCTTTTGAACGTCTTTGTTTGTGACAGACTCAGATCCTTCCTTCATGTCATTGTACGATTTTAAAAAATCAGTCAACTGATTTTCCAACATATCCCTTGAGATGCTTCCTGAGGAGTAGCGTTTTAGTTTCTTCAGTTTTTTCATAAAGGACTCTGACTTTTCCTGAAGCTTTTCAATGCTTGTGTCTGTCTCTGTCACTTTCTTGATGCGGTGCGTTGTATAGGAAAAATTGTTATTAGATATTTTGTTGATAAGGTCTATTGGTGTATATTGAATTGCCATTATAATCCCTCCCAAATCAGTATATAGATATTATCGGCATGTTGGGGGTAAAGTTGTAGAGGAATGGATTAGAAAAAACAATTTTCTAAAATATTTCATTTAGTAGCACTTGCCAAAATGGAATCTATCATATATGATAAAAACAGATACACAACTGGCGGAAACAGCATTGGCAGAAGATGCTGCGTAGGAGTACCTACAGGGAGTGTATGGGATTTAGAAGCCGGCCGCCTGGGCAGCATAAACTTTGTGTGCCCAGACGGTTTTTTATGCACACGGGCACCCAGATGAAATTTGTCAGCAGAAGCTGACGGGTGCCCGGCGCGTGAGCAGGGGAAGATGGCTCTTCCCTGCTCAATTGCACACGGGCACACTTTCATACACATTTTAAACATATAGGAGGATGAGACATGAAGATGCTATCATTGGAGCAGGAGCTCAAAGGAAACGCTTACCCGGGAAGAGGAATTGTGATTGGTAAGACAAAAGACGGAAAAAAGGCTGCTATCGCGTACTTTATCATGGGGAGAAGCGAGAACAGCAGAAACCGCGTGTTTGTGGAGGATGGAGAAGGCATTCGCACACAGGCTTTTGATCCGTCCAAGTTAAGTGACCCGAGTCTTATTATTTATGCGCCGGTCCGTGTACTGGGCAACAAAACGATTGTGACAAATGGAGACCAGACAGATACGATTTATGAGTTGATGGACAAACAACAAACGTTTGAGCAGGCACTCAGAACGAGGGAGTTTGAGCCGGATGCGCCGAATTACACACCGCGGATTTCAGGGATTCTGCATATCGAAAACGGCGGTTACAACTATGCGATGTCTATTCTAAAGAGCAACAATGGCAATCCTGATGCCTGCAATCGTTATACCTTTGCATATAGCAGTCCTGTAGCGGGAGAGGGGCATTTTATTCATACCTATATGGGAGATGGCGATCCGCTGCCAAGCTTTGAGGGAGAGCCAAAGCTTGTAGAGATTCCAGATGATATGAACACGTTTGGCGATCTGGTCTGGAACAGCCTGAATGCGGACAATAAAGTATCGCTGTTTATCCGTTATATTGATATCGAGACAGGCAGATATGAGTCAAAAATCTTTAATAAAAATGTATAGACACTTGGCAGACAGCAAAAAGGAGTAAAAAACGAATGAAAGAATTAGAATTAAAATATGGATGCAACCCAAACCAGAAACCATCTAAAATATACAGGAGAGACGGGGAACTGCCCATTGAAGTACTGAACGGAAAACCCGGTTATATTAATTTTCTGGATGCGTTTAATGGCTGGCAGCTTGTGAAAGAATTGAAGCATGCTACAGGGCTTCCTGCTGCAACTTCTTTTAAACATGTATCACCTGCCGGCGCAGCGGTAGGGCTTCCTTTGGATGAGATTGGCCGCAAGATTAACTGGGTAGATGATATGGGGGATTTGTCACCGCTTGCATGTGCTTATGCTAGGGCAAGAGGTGCGGACAGAATGTCCTCTTTTGGTGATTTTATTGCATTGTCCGATGTATGCGATGCAGATACCGCAAGATTAATCAAGCGGGAGGTTTCAGATGGAATCATAGCACCCGGATATGATCCAGAGGCGCTTGAGATGCTCAAGGCAAAGAAAAAAGGCAATTATGCAGTGATTCAGATCGATCCTGATTATGTACCCAATCCCATAGAGACAAAGGACGTCTATGGCATCACCTTTGAGCAGGGCAGAAATGAACTGGTGATTGACGACGCACTGTTTGCAAATGTCGTGACAGCGAACAAAGAAATTCCCAAGCAGGCGAAGATGGATCTTGCGATTGCCATGATTACACTGAAATATACGCAGTCAAACTCTGTATGCTATGTAAAGGATGGACAGGCAATCGGGATCGGTGCCGGGCAGCAGTCGCGCATTCACTGTACCAGACTTGCCGGAAACAAAGCTGACAACTGGTTTCTGCGCCAGAATCCCAAAGTGTTGAATCTGCCATTTAAAGAAAAAATCGGACGCGCCGACAGGGATAATACAATTGATGTATATATGAGTGATGACTATATGGATGTGCTTGCAGACGGCACTTGGGAGACTTTCTTTACACAAAAACCAGAGGTACTTACAAGAGAGGAGAAGCGTGCATGGCTTGACCAGATGACAGAGGTAACACTTGGCTCAGATGCATTTTTCCCGTTTGGCGACAATGTGGAGCGGGCACACAGAAGCGGTGTCAAATATATAGCACAGCCGGGCGGCTCGATCAGGGATGACAACGTCATCGAGACTTGTAATAAATATCATATCGCGATGTGCTTTACAGGAATCAGACTGTTTCATCATTAATAAAATCATTTAAGAAAGGCGGTGTCAAAGTGACAGATAGCGAAAAACTGGATCTTCTTTTGGCTGACATGCAAAACATGAAAAGCGACATGCAAAACATGAAAAGCGACATGCAAAACATGAAAAGCGACATGCAAAACGTAAAAAACGACCTTCAGGAAGTAAAACAGAAGGTTACAAACATTGATTTAACACTTGAAAATGAAATTCGGGTGAATATCAGGCGTGTTGCAGAGGGACATTTTGGTTTTTCAAGAAATCTGCATGAAAATGAAATGCTTTCTATTCGAGTGAATATACTCGAGAGTGAACTGCGCAGAATCAAAGAGAGATTAGACCATATTGCATAAATATGATTCTCATAGAACAGCCAGCAGGGTAGTTGAAGCTGGCTGTTTTATTTTTGGTTCTATTTTTCTGTTCATGTGCTGGGTGGTATTTGGATGTCGTGTGTACAAAAAAAGAAGCTAACCGAATAGCTTCTTTTTATGCCGGTGGCCGGACTTGAACCGGCACGAGGTTGCCCCCGGCAGATTTTGAGTCTGCTGCGTCTGCCATTCCGCCACACCGGCAATTACTAAAATGTGTGTCGTAACGACAAGAAATATAATAGCACATTTTGGCAGAGGAAGCAAGTGTTTTTTTGAAAAAATTTAAAAATGTAGTACCGATTCGTTACTGTTCAAACAGGACTTAGCATTTACTGCTAAGTCCGTGAGAAAACGTGCAGCTTTTAAGTAAAAATCCATTTGCGTTTTCTACAGATCAGCCCCATGATCAATCACAATAATCTGTCCCGTGATTGCGGAGGATTCGTCGCCTGCAAGGAACAGGATCGCATTTGCAACCTCCTCAGGCATACACACTGGCAGGGATAAGTCGGCATGTTTTGCCATCGCGCCCATCATATCCGGGTCAAGATTCTCCTTTTTCATTCCCATTGTCATCGGCGTTACGACGCTTCCAGGACAGAGTGCATTACAGCGCACATTGACGCTGGCACAACGCATGGCGATATTCTTTGTCATACCGATCACGGCTGCTTTGCTTGCCACGTAAGCTACACCGCCACCGCCTGTGTAGCCTGCCACGCTGGAAACATTCACGATAGAGCCGGCTTTTTTCTCCACCATGATCTTTGCGGCTTCTCTGGTCATATACAGCGTGCCTTTCGTGTTGATATCAATCAAGGTGTCAATCGTCTGATCTGTTACTTTCTCCACCGCCTCGATACCACTGTCAACGACACCCGCATTGTTTACCAGAATATCGACAGTGCCAAAGGCTTCCAGGGTCTTGGCGATCACAGCACTGCACTGTGCCTTGTCTGAGATGTCGCAGGGAACTGCCAGTGCCTCACCTCCGGCGGCTTTGATTTTATCTGCCACCGCCTCGAGCTGTTCTACTCTTCGCGCTGAGATAACGACTTTTGCGCCCTCCTTTGCAAAAAGCTCCGCCGCGCAGGCGCCGATGCCTGAATTGCCTCCCGTGATTACCGCCACTTTTCCGTCAAGTCTGCCCATATGATTACCTCCTGAATTTTTGATGAATTTTTCAGATTTTACTGATATTATGATTATAGCACATGCTATCAAATAAATATAGGAAAAAGTATTTAAAATATAAGGAAGGATTGCTTGACGGCACTTATGAAGAACTGGCTGAAAAATGCTGTCAGATGCAAAAACTGGTAATATTCTCTTGTGAGCATAAGAACACCTCAGCACGGCAATGCTATGAAAGTAAAATCCATTTCAAGTGGAGTTTACTGTGACCTGATCAGAGATGAATACGAGGTGCAAAGATGGATTATACAGATAATTTACAGAGTGTGCTGCCGGTTGGTCTGGCGTTTGGCATGGCGATGGACGAACAGGCGATCAATCATTACGGCAGGATGACAGAGTACGAAAAAGAACAGGTAATAGCCAGAAGCAAAAACATAAAAAGCAAAGAAGAAATGCAGCAGCTGATACAGAAAATCAGTGACGGCGATACGTTTATCTAAGAATATGGGCGGGACAGAATCGCAAAGTCTGTCCCGTCTATGCCTTAATAGCTTATTTTCTTTTCCAGCAGATTAAGCAGTCCATAGAGAACCATCGCGATCACACAGAGAATCACAATACTTAGTATCACCATGTCAAGTTTAAATACCTGGCTTCCGTAGATGATAAGATATCCTAAGCCCTTTCTTCCTGCTAGAAACTCTCCAATAATGACGCCCACCAGAGCAAGCCCGATATTGACTTTGGACAGGGATATAAAGGTGGGAATATTTCCCGGGAATACGACCTTCGTAAAAGCCTGAAGCTTCGAGCCGCCCAATGTTTCAATCAGCTTTAGCCGCTCTGGGTCTGTCTGTGCAAAAGATTGGTAAAGATTTAAAATACAGCCGAATATTCCAACAGATATTCCGCATAGAATAATAGTGCGAGGACCCGTCCCGAGCCATACGATGATAAGCGGAGCAAGTGCAGACTTTGGCAGACTGTTGAGCACGATCAAAAAAGGTTCAAACATTTTTCCAAGCGAAGGATAAAACCAGAAAAAAGTTGCTGTCAGTACGGACAGAATGATAATTAACAAAAAGCTGACCCCGGATTCCCAGAGTGTGATACCAATATGGCTTAACAGGGACATATCCTGTATATCATGCCCAAAAAGCTGTAGGATGGCAATGGGAGAGCTGAAATAAAAACTGTCAATCCATCCAAGATCAGCAGACACCTGCCAAAGCATCAAAAAAGCAGCAAACAATAGAATCCGGCTCCAAAAGATATATAGTTTTTGCAGCTTCTGACTGCGCAGAAAGTTTTTCTGCCCAGCGGTCAGTACAGTGGCTTCTGTCTTTATAATATCGTTATTTTTACAACTATTTCTCCGTATTTTCATTTTGCATTTCCCTCCATATTTTGTCAAAATACTCCTGAAAAAGACTTGATTTTCTCATTTCTTCTCTCTTAATTCCATTCGATTCAAATTCAATGGGAATGACATCCTTTATGGTACAGGGCGATTTTGTAAGCACAAATACAACATCAGCCATAGAGATTGCCTCTGAGATATCATGCGTCACAAGGATGGCAGTCTTTTGTTCGGATTTGATAATGTCATGCACGTCTTTTGATACATTGAGCCTTGTCTGATAATCCAGTGCACTGAATGGCTCATCGAGCAGGAGCAGGTCTGGACGGATAGCGAGAGTTCGGATCAGTGCGATCCGCTGGCGCATTCCGCCGGATAATGCCGATGGTTTCTGATCTCTGACATGTGAAAGATGATATTTATCAAGCAGGCTGTCTACTAACGCCAGATTGTCCTGTGTTTTCTTTTTCTGTATTTCAAGACCAAGAGTAATATTCTGATAAACAGTACGCCATTCTAACAGATGATCGTGTTGCAGCATATATCCGACACGCGGAGCATTGAAGTCTTCCGAATAAAATGTGATAAAACCGTCCACGGGCTTGATCAGGTCTGCGATCAAAGATAGAATTGTAGATTTACCACATCCGCTTGGTCCTACTAAGGCTGCAAAAGCACCTTTTTCAATAGAAAAGTTGATGTCATTTAGTACCTTTACTTCACCGAGATTACTGTAGTATGAAAAGTTTACGTGATCCAGACGGAGAAAAGGTTTTCTGTGAGAATTTTGGGACATATCATAACCGCCGCCTTTCTGTGCTATGTTTGTGTTTGAGAAAAGAGGTATAGGATAATATATGTAAAAAATTGTCAAAAGTGATATAAAATAAGTTTCGCTGTTTAATATGTAAAAAATAGCC
>VSNR01000199.1 GCA_009774345.1 Lachnospiraceae bacterium
GAAAAACCGTTTTCAGATACCCAAGGTGGCATAGCTTCCAATGATATGCCTGTTTTTAGTATGCGAAGTATGAGTCAATTTACATTGCTTTATGTAAGCTTCGAGAAGGTCCCTCAACATAAACGCTCTTTGCAATTTGTTGAAGTTCATAATCGTCTTCAGAAACAATATTATCTGATGGAATATGTACATTCATCGTCTTTTGTTCCGTATCCAATTTATCAAATAATTTAGGGTTGCTAATAAAATAATCTTGAATTGGTAAATAATATACTATTTCATTTATATTATCCACATAAAATAAAACAAAGGCAGATGAACTTCCTAATCCATATCTAATTGTCTTAAGTTCCATAGGAAAAGAAAAAAATTCACCATTGCTAATAGTAGTCGGACTCCTTGTACCTTTAATTTGTCCCTCAATTTTTTTATTATGATATTCCTCATCTTCTATCAATTCAACCAAGCAATCTATACCGCGGTCAGCACCTGTCATTTCATGATATTCCCAATGTTCTTTTGGAAATTTGTAATGAACTAAGCCCCTTGCTGTTGAACCAATTACTCTTTGTTCACGATCTTTTGGTAATTTAGGCATACATTCTCCTTGTCTTATAAATGATAATTTAGCGGCTTAAGATTGATGAAATTATTGTAGCTTTCAAGGTGTTCAACGTATCAATTTCTTGTAAATTGTTATAAATTACCCTAAATAATTGCCCGCAATAGCAACTAAAACTCTTTGCAATATCAGCATTAGGAAAACACACTGGCAATGAAGATACAGTTTTTGTTGTTAAACTACCTCTAATACTATCTAAGTCTGATAGCACACGCATTTCATTATAGCGCCCCTTAAGGTTGCTATAAAGTAATCCTGAAAGATTAGGTTTAGGCTTAATAACAACGACTGACTGATTTACATATGTGTCAACAAATAATAAAGATGTTTGTCCTCTTGTAAGCCCCTGGCCTGCCGAAGCAATCACAATACTACCTTTTTCAGCAAGTTTTGTTGATGAGTTATTTATACCTTCAAGAGTAATTGTTTTTTCAGTATTTGTTATATATGATTGTGATGTTTCGCCAGATGATAACCAAAAATATTCACCATTCCAATAACTGTCTTCTGTTGTAGACGGAGTACCACCACTATAAATTTTTTCACAATATTCAAAAAGAGTAGCATTCTCATCTTTATCTTCCGACAAAGGAAATAATTCTTTTTGTATATTGACCATTTGCTCTGTTAAATTATCATTTATCTTTCGTTTAAGGATAATTCTCTCCTCTACAATCTTATATTCTTCAACAATTTTTCTTTGCTGACCAATATCTGGTACAGGGATTTCCATTCGGCAAATATCATCCCAAGTGATTCCGCCCCTAACACTGCCATCTGTATGCAGCCAGCAAATACGGTCAAACTCTGCTCTGCGAAACCACATCATTAGATAATTTTCATCAAGAACAGTATTATCTATAATCTCGAACATAAAATACGCTGGGGAAACAAGGGCTGGTTCCACTTCCTCATATAATGCAACTGGAAGCCTTTCATCACGACCAACATGCATAGGGTTACAGGCAAATTTTCCTTTTGTTATCAATTTATATTTGCTCAAATCTGTTCCAATCACATTTGCAACGGAAGGCATAAAAAATTTGTCAATATTAATCCCCATCACTTTATTCGTTACTTTATCTTTATTGCGTGTATCAATCAAACGAATATAATTACCCAAAACATCATAATTCGATTTCATACCCCAACTCCTTAAACACTTCTAACAAATCTGCTTTCGATTTTTCCTCCTCAATCAGCAATTCCTTTAATTCCGCTTGCAGCGTTTTCATCTTCGTATCAAAATCAATATTCTCATCCCGATTCACAAACTCAATATATCTGCTTGGCACAAGCGTAAATCCCTTTTCTTTTACCTCGTCAAATCCAGCAGAATAACAAAATTCTGGTATATTCTCATAAGTATCTTCATAACCTGCCTGCTGCCAGTTATGATACGTTTCAACCACTTTTGCTCTGTCCGCCTCTGTCAATTCTATGTACTTCTTTTCATATGTACTTCCTATCTGTCGCAAATCCATAAAAAGTATTTCTTTTTCCCGATTACGATAATGTTTCTCTACCCCATTCATATCCACTGTACGCTCTTTTTTATTCTTATTCAGAATCCAAAGCGTTACACTGATATCCGTCGTATAAAAAAGATTCCTAGGCAATATCAATATTGCTTCCACCAAATCATTTTCAATCAATCTTTGCCTGATTTTCAACTCTGTTCCATCATCAGACAATGCGCCATTGGCAAGCAAAAAGCCTGCCACTCCGTTTTGTGACATTTTTGATACAATATTCAATATCCACCCATAATTTGCATTACTTGTCGGTGGTACTTCATATCCATTCCATCTTGCATCATCTGTCAGTTCATCAGCGGCACGCCATTCTTTTTGATTAAACGGCGGATTTGCCATAATATAGTCCGCTTTCAAGTCTTTATGCTGGTCATTTGTAAACGTATTTGCCGCCATATCTCCAAGATTCGCTGATATTCCCCGAATTGCCAGATTCATTTTTGCCAGCTTATACGTTGTATTTGTATATTCCTGCCCATAGATGGAAACTTTCTTTTTATTCCCATGATGTGCCTCAATAAACTTTATAGACTGTACAAACATACCTCCCGAACCGCAGCATGGGTCATATAATGTTCCATCATAAGGCTCTATCAACTCTGCAATTAAATTTACAATCGTTTTCGGCGTATAAAATTCGCCTTTCCCTTTTCCCTCTGCAATCGCAAACTTACTTAGGAAATATTCATACATACGCCCAATAATATCGTTTTCTTTATCCTTTGTAGTGTCAATCTTATTAATTTCATCTAACAAAGATGCCAATTTGACTGTATCAATCTGTAAGCGGGAATAATAGTTATCCGGCAAAGCACCTTTCAGTATGGGATTCGTTTTCTCAATCGTAAAGAGTGCTGTATCTATTTTTAAAGCAATATCATCCTGCTTGGCATTCTCCATAATATAAGTCCATCTGCTTTCCTGCGGCAAATAGAACACATTATCTTTTGTATAGAACACAATATTGTCCACAAATTTTTCCATACCATCTGCAATGATTCTTGCTCTTTGATCCTCAAATTTATCACTTGCAAACTTTAGAAAAAATAAACTTAAAACTACATGCTTATATTCAGATGGTTCCACCGAACCTCTTAATTTATCCGCAGACTTCCATAGTGCCTCCTCCATAGAAACTTCTTTCGCCTTTGCTTTTGCTGCCACTGCTATACCTCCTCAATCTTTTGAAAATTCCAAAATATCGTCAACACCGCATTCAAGCACATCACAAATTTTTGCAATCGTTTCCATAGAAACAAACTCGTCTTTGTTGAGCCTTGTAATGATATTACCGCTTATCTGTGCTTTCTTTTGCAGTTCCGAATTTTTCATTTTTTTATCAATCATCAATTTCCACAAACGATTATAACTTACTTTCATTCGCCGTTTCCCTCCAAATATATTTTACATTATATCACTATATCGTTGTGTTTTCCACTGTTTTTATGTTATTTATCACATTTTTCTTATAATAAAAGAGCATGATCAACCCACGCTCTTTCCTTTTTAACATCTGTTCCGCCAAAAATCAAATCTTTCTTTATAAAATCTACAGTTCTTGCTTCCACTGTTTATTCTCTCTTGTAACTGCCTGATGATTGTTCTTTCTCTGTTGGTTGTATTCTGAAGCATCCGTTTTGGCTTCCTCTAACTTCTGCTTCATTGTCTGTGGTGCAAGTGATTTTACAAGCTCCACAAATGCCTCTCCAAGTCCCCTTGATGCTACAAACCGTTTTAATTTTTCGACTTGCTTAGCAAGCGTATCTATCTTCCGCTCCAAACCAGAAATTTTCTTCTCATATTTTTCCAAGAGATGATTCCTTAATACCGCCTTGTTGAAAGCATCCAGTATTTTATTCCAGTCGCTTTTCTTTACTTTGACATATTCTTCGTTGCCGAAAAGATTTGTCACTGGAACAGCAACACTTTTCATACTTTTTGTTTCCGCTGCCACTTCCTTTGAAATCATTTTAAATGTTTCCGCCCTTAAATCATGTTTCGCAAGTACCTCCTTTGCCGCCTTTTCTTTTGCCTCCGCTTCCTCAATCTGTTCCGTAAGCTCCTGAGCCTGCAAAACCAGTTCATTGTTATGCGCTTCCATTTCCTGCACCTGTCCACAAAGTTCCGATGTTTTCTGCGCAAGATCATCATTCTGCTGTTCAAGAGCCTCATTCCGCTTATCAAGAACTGCCGCCTGTTGTTCCAACTGCTCCACCTCACGCATCGCTGCTTTATATTCCGGCAGTGACAGATTATCCCGCTGTACGCCGAGAACTTCTATCTCAATCCCCTGCTCCCTGCACAGTTCTGTCAAATATTCCCTCTCCCGTTCCTGCCATGCTACGGTTTCATTCTGTTTTCTGCTGACCGCCTTTGCAAATCCCATCTGCTGGAATGCTTTTGTCAGGCTGTTGCGTGTTTTCATTCCGTTTTTGTATCCATGAGCCACAGGAATATAATCTATATGCAGATGCGGCGTTGCTTCGTCCAAGTGCATCACACAGTTGAATAAATATAGATTCGGATTGCGTTCCTGAAAGGTCTTTGCATACCGATCCAAAACTTCTATCGCCGCCTTAGCCTCCTCTGTCAGTGCCCCGTTTTCATCTGTAACCGGAGTATCTGTCTTTTTGCCTATCTGTACAATATTTTCATAAAATGTCTTTTCCTTGTTGCCGGAATTTTCTATCTCTTTCAGATAATCGTCTTTCTGCCTGTCTTTACGCTTCTGTGCCGCATTATAATCCTGAAGCGCCTGCCCGAAACATTTCTCATAAGCATCTTTTAATGGTTCCTGTATGTAAATCCGGTTCCAAGCTGTTCTTTCCGGCACCACATTATTGCATATAAAATCCCTGTTATTATGCGTAAGATGTCCTCTCCCTTTTGGAAAGGAAATTGTTTTTGCCGCCAATGCATCACTCTCTTTCTCATATTTTTATGTATCAAGACTAACTACGGTTTTGTTACTTTTGTCAAAAGTAACGCCTTATTACTTCTGACGCATACGCATCAGAAGTAAGGCGCTCTCCGAGGGTAGTATTTGCCGCTGGCAAATACCGTCTGCCGGAAAAATCTTCCGACAGACGGCTCATTCCGGCAAAATACAGCCGTCATTCGCTTTGGGCAACAGTACCGAATTTAAGCTTTTCGGAACCGTTCCATAAGCTTCCTTTTCAGAATTGAGTACCAAATATAAAAATTCGGAACCGCCTATTCGCCCATTACAAAAGCAAACGCCATCATATCCTCGGACAATTCCGGCTCCTGCGTCTGCCCCATTCCGGCTACATCAGTCTTTTCTATCAGTTCTTCTGCATCAGAATGAACTGTGGAAACATATTCACTGAAACTGTTACGGATCTGCTCTGCCAAAACTTTCTGCAACTCTTGAATGATTTCATGGAATTTTTGTTCCAACGCCCTGTCCAGCATCTTCCCAAAAATATCTGTATCTTGCTCCAATGAAATAGCAGAATCGCTCACCGCTTTATCAGTTCTATCCCGTAGTTGCCCATCAAGAACCGCCACAAACGCATCAGAAAGTATCTTCCCATAAGAACCGTCTTTTCGTGTCATGCTCTGCAAATATTCCCAAGTCCTGCGCTGGTTTTCATCTTCCATGCAGAATTTTATATTGCTGCATTTATAGGTCTTTCTCATTCCATAACCTCATTTCTACACTGCCTGTCTGCGCTGTTTCTGCGTTGCAAGGTACTCGTATCCTTTTGCATTAGCACAGATGTCCTCAATAAAAGTCACATTTCCCTTTGATGCAATATCACTGTAATGCCTAAGCAAGCAACCGCCTCCGCCAATCACATAGAGATGCACCAGATTTTCTTTATATCCATAATCAATCAAACGCTTTAAAATATTCTCTGCGTATCCTGCGGCAATGCGCCCTACAACCTTTGCTGTTGCATCCACTCTGCC
The DNA here is from genome assembly GCA_009774345.1 of Lachnospiraceae bacterium. Lineage (GTDB taxonomy): Bacteria > Bacillota > Clostridia > Lachnospirales > Lachnospiraceae > COE1. The sequence continues at coordinate 6,094 of VSNR01000199.1, forward strand.
CTGTAACCCGTTTATCAGCATCGGCTCAATCATAACCTCTGGTATGCTCTCCCCTGCTGATTTGGATAATTCCTTTTGTATTTCCTTCATACAAATAGAAACACCAAATTTATCTGTCACAAGGCTTTTCTCTAATGGTCTGCCGTCAATAATCTGCATCACGTTCATAGTGCCATTTCCGATATCCGCTACCATGTTGAAGCCTTTCATAACTCCGGCATTGCATACCGCTTCAAATCCCTGTGGGAACACCTCCACTCCGCACAAATGCACCCTGTAACTTTCTTTGCGGAACGAGAAGAACAACTCCTGCTCCTGCATCAGATATTTCTTAAAATCCGCCGCCTGACTTTTCGCCCAAGCAAGCGGAAGTCCAACCGCCAGCACCACTTTCGCCTCATGCAGACCTCGGAATTTCAGTTCCTCCGCCAAGCCTGCAAGCGTAAGAATAAAGAAGTCTTGTGAATCGGTCTTATTGCCCTGATAAATCAAATGATTTTCCCCGATCACATAATACTTATCCTTATATTTGATATAATTCATGCTGACAATTGGTTCTTCCTCAAAACACTCCACGCCTGTCCTGAATATCCTATGAGCTGTTTTTATGTTGCCATAGCCATGATCCAGCCCGATAATGATTTTTGTGTTGTTATATTTCTGCATAATGAATGCCCTCCCATTTTCTGTTAATCTTGTTTTTTATTTTCCAAATTTTCTGTTGACACCGTTGACAAGCACCTCAAACCATTGATTTTACTGTACTCTCTTGTAAACGTCTGTTGACAAAACTGTCAACAGACTGTGTCAACGACACTGAAAAGAGTTCCATAAAATTATTTTTACTATTCAAATGGTGTCTGTACATCTTGGGGGATTGATGAAAACTCTCCTCCATCGGATTTTCTTTTCCATCCCCGCTGCCTGCCGTATCCTTTATCGAATCTGTGAGAATTAACTTTCTCCCACCCTTCAATGCAGGTATTCATAATATCATTGATTTCGTTAATCTCCCAACGTTTCGGTTCTTCATACTCATGTCTCAACGCTTCCCTGTAAATCATTTCGCTGCAAACATATTCGTCAGTACAACCATCCAGCCACGCCTGAATAATTCCAACCTTTGTATCTTCTGGCATAAACTGTTTCTGTATCTCCTTCAGATATTCTTCCATTGCCTTTGACAGCTTCAATTCATGTGGACAATTTTTATAGATAACCATAGCCTCCGCCCATGCCTGCACAATATATTCTCTCGACTCCTTTTCATTCTCAAGAATATGTTTCTCCACACGCTCCTGATGAACCAAAACAGGCGCAAATCTTCTGTTTCCTGTCCTGTCCAACGGCAGAAA
>VSNR01000002.1 GCA_009774345.1 Lachnospiraceae bacterium
TTATTCAAGTAATCTTCCCACTCCCGGTTCACCTTGTCCGGTGCCAGCTTCTGCGTGATGGCGCAGGAATTTTCGCGCAGTTTCAGCTCAAAATCCCGGTCTTCAAAAATCCGGCGGAAAGCATCTGCGAGCGCAAAGGCGTCTCCCACCGGCACAAGCAGTCCATTGACGCCGTTCTCGATCAGCGCTGCCGGACCGCCGCAGGGACAGTCCGTCGAGATCACCGGCACGCCGAGCGCCATCGCCTCCATGACGGCATTGGGCATTCCCTCTGTGTTCGACGTCAGTGTAAAAATCCTTGCCTTGCCTATGTGCGCCGCGATGTCATCCACTGTTCCCGGCAGCGTGATTCTTTCGGACAAGCCTTTCTCTGCCACCAGCGACTCTAGCTGGGTTCTAAGCGGACCCTCGCCGTAGATCACCAGCTTCACCGACGGGTATTCGTCCGCGATCTTGGCAAATGCATGAATCAGCATGGCATGGTTTTTGTTTGCGTCCAGCCTGCCCGCCGCCACAATGAGATCTTCCCGCTCTTTTGCGGTTTCCCGGTCTATAAACTGTGGATTCAGGGGATTTGGCAGAATCACACTCTTTTTCCTGACCGCCTTTGGGAAAAACGCGCGCGCCCTGTCCGTCTGGAGCACCACGCCGTCCGCAAAACGAAAGACAATCTTTGCAATCATCTGCATCCATCTGCCCTCGTACTCCATCGTAGGTTCCCCGCGCACAGACACGACCGTCTTGGATGGCAGAAATGCCGCCGTCGCTACCGCCATCAGATTATTCTTGCCCAGAAACGACAAGATCACATCTGGCTTGTACGCGTTCCAGATATCGCGCAGCGCACCAAAACGGACAAAAAAATTCCTGATGCGCCCTCCCTGTAACATCGACTCGTCCGGCTCCGAGTACACGCGCCGGATTTCGGGCGGGATGCTGTATTCATTCTCTTTCTTATACTGGGTCACTAGGACGACATCATAGTTCCTCTCGCGGAAATATACTGCGAGATTTGCTATGACCCGCTCTGACCCCCCTTTTTGAAGGGAGCTGATAAACAATGCTATTCTCTTCATATATAACCCCTATACCACTGCTGGAACACAAAGAATGACCATGCTACCTTGGAGTAATTTGCCCCCGAAGCCGGCCCCTTGTCGCCAGTCCTTGTGTATTCACTGATAAAATCATGCACATACTGCGCATCAAAGATTCCCTGTTTTTTCAGATAATCCACACTGCACATATCGAGCAGCTCCTCCCTGAGCGGCCCCCGCATCCACGCATCCAGCGGCACCCCAAAGCCGACTTTGGGCCTGTCAAGCAGGCTTTTGGGAATATAGTCATAGGCAATATCCTTCAAAATCCGCTTTTTCACGCCATTTGCATACTTGTATGCATGGGGCAGCCGGTACGAGTATTCCATGACATTGACATCGAGAATCGGACATCTTGCCTCGATAGAATACTTCATTGTCGCCCTGTCCACCTTGCACAGAATATCCCCCGGCAGATACGTTTCCTCGTCCAGAAGCATCCGGCGCGCCTGCCAGTGCGGCTCATGATAGCGCGGCTCGATGGGATACTTAAACGGCACGCCGCCCTCCGGCAGCATCCGGTCTATGGCCTTGATGTACGTCATGCCCCCAAGCTGTGTCTTCGTCTCTTTGTCGTGATTGCCCGCAACCACCTGCACCTTGAACGGCAGTCTGTCAAATAGTCCTATCTTGCGAAAAGGGGGCATCTGGCAGACACGGTACGTCATGCGCCCCAGCAGGTCGAGCTTCTGCGCCTGCGCTACATTGTCATAAAGGTTGTATCCGCAGAAAAACTCATCGCCGCCATCGCCCGAAAGAACGACAGTCACATCCTTTGCCGCCAGTCCAGCCACCAGCATAGAAGGAATCTGCGAGCTGTCCGCAAAAGGTTCATCATAGTATTGCGGAATGCTTGCAACCATGTCAAACATGGCGCGCTCGTCTATATACAGCTCCGTGTGCCGCGTGCCAAGGTGCGCTGCCACCTCCTTTGCATACTTTGCCTCATTGTAGCGCTCCTCGTTAAATCCGATCGAGTACGTCCTGACAGGCTCGCCGCTCACCTCCTGCGCAATCGCAGTGACAAGCGAAGAGTCATATCCACCGCTCAGGAAGGCGCCTACGGGAACATCCGCAATCAGCCGCTTTCTGACAGCATCTCTTAGAATGGATTTAAGCTCTGCCTTTGCCTCCTCATAAGAGCCGACTGGCTGCTGTTTCTTCGCGTGGTACACCTTGGCGAGATCCCAGTATTTGTGTCTGGACAGTTTCCCGTCCCGAAACCGCAGCATCTGCCCCGGCTCCACCTTATAGACATGCTCAAACACGGCGTCCGGCTCATTGATGCACTGCTGGTACAAAAAGCGCTTGAGCACTTCTTTTCTGATCTTCTTTGGAAATCCGGGACATGCCATGATCGGTTTGAGCTCCGATGCAAACACCAGATTGTCTCCGTCCAGCCAGTAATACAGCGGTTTCTTCCCGATTCTGTCCCGCACCAGATACAGCTCCTCTTTCTCCCGGTCATAGAGCGCGATCGCAAACATTCCCTGAAAGCGCTCGACACATGAAATGCCCCATTTCAGATACGCCGCCAGTATCACCTCTGTGTCACACTGGGACTGGAACGGATAGTCTGACAAGTCCTTTCGCAGCTCGAGAAAGTTGTAAATCTCACCATTATAGGCAATCACCAGCCTGTCATCACAGGAGTGCATCGGCTGATGGCCCAGCATGGACAGGTCCAAGATCGACAGCCTGCGCTGTGCCAGACCGACACTGTATCCATTCCTGCCCGCAAAGATCTCCTCCCCGCTGTCATTGGGGCCCCTGTGGCGCATGGTATCATTCATCTGTTTTAACTGTTCCAGCGAAATCTGCCTGCGTGAAACAAAACCACATATCCCGCACATTGTACACACCTCCTATTTTTTTTGATTCAAAATCTCTTCTATATAAGTGCGCCACTCCTCAAAGATCACCTCAGCAGAGGCGCTCTCACCAATTTTTGCCGCGTTGTGCCCGAGCTGTTGTGCAAAATCAGGATGTTCAATCAGCCGGTTCACTGCCTCGGCGAGCGCCTGCGCATCCCCGACAGGCACCAAAAGCCCATTGACCTCGGGCGTGATAATCATGCGCGGCCCGCCCGGAGGGCAGTCTGTCGAGACGACAGGAAGTCCGAGTGCCATCGCCTCGAGAATCACATTTGGCATCCCTTCATAGTCTGATGAAAATGCGGCGAGCGCCGCACAGCGCATCTCCTGCTCCAGCGTACTGCTGCTGCCCATCAGGCGGACATAGGACCACGCATCCAGCCTGCCAATCAGCTCCTCAAGCTTCTGCTTCGTGCCGTCGTAAGCGTCGGGACCATAGATTTTGAGCACATAGTCCGGGTGCTTTTGGTGTACCAGAAAAAACGCCTGAATCAGCATACACTGGTTCTTGAAATCCACCAGCCTGCCAGAGTGCACCACCACCTTCTCCCGCTGCGCCGGAATCTCATTGCCAAGAAAACGGTCACTGATCGGATTTAAGATAATCCTTGAATTTCTGCGTACATACGCCGGGAAAAAATCGCGCTGCTCAGGTGTCTGAAACACACAGCCCGCCGCCCTTCGAAACAAGAGCGGTATCTGTATCTTATCCGACAAAAAATCATAGTATCCAACCGGATGAATGCGGACCGAAATGAGCACAGGAAGCTTCATGCCAAGCGTCGCTGTGAGCGCGCGGTAATTTGCCTTCCGCGCAAAGGCAATGACCAGATCGGGCTGCACTTTCCTCAAAAAGCGCCGAAGATTCAAAATACGGTCCGCAAAGCGCCTAAGCCGGTTATGCTTTTCCTGCTGCACGTCGAGTCCGACATGCACGCGCCGCACGCGCGGGTCCGTCTCGTACTCGTCCTCGCCCGTCCACTCCGTCGCGATATAGACCTCATAGCCATGCGCTGCAAACTGGCCGGACAGAGTCGTCACCACGCGCTCTGCACCGCCGCGCTCCAAGCAGTTTAAATGAAAAACTATTTTTTTCATAAAGCACTTCCTTTGATATCATTTCGCTGTTCCCAAAGCTGATAGAGCATCATCCCCCACGCCTGATAAAACAGACCTGTATTATAGAGCATATACCGCATCTGGCAGTAGATCGTGAGCGACGTAAAGCAGACATTCACCACAATCGACAACAGCACTAACAGCGCAAACCACACCGCACGCCAAGCGTGCCGGGCATCGCCAGATCTGGCGCACCAGACGAGCGCTGCAATCGTTGCCCCATACAGCACATACACCAAAAGCGCCGCCCAGTTGAGTATCCTGTGGACCTTGAGCACCGTCGTCACAAGCCCGTGAATCACGTTACAGCCAAACAAACCAATCAATTTGGGAATGGATGGCGGCAGAAGCGCCCGCATCAAGGTGCCGGCAATCAGGTTGTAGTTCTCCTCGCGGTCTGCCTCCGCAATGCCCTGCGCATCCTGATATTCGCGGATCACAGGCATCACGATGTCGAATTTAATTCTGTCGTAGGAGGCGCTGTAGTGGTCTACGGCCGCCTGCCAGCCCTTCTTGGCATAGACAGTATTGTATTCTTTGGCGTCTGCCCGCTGCATGATTTCCAGAAAGAGCGCCCTGTACGGTTCTTCCTGAATATAGGAGACCATGTCCTTGTCCGCCAGATACAGCTCTGTACCAAGGATAAAGCTCGAATCCCCCGTGTGCGGTGCAAACGTTCCCCGCATCATGAGATTATAGCTGCAATCAATGAGCTTCGTCCCCGCAAAGCCCGCAAGGCACACCAGCAGCGCACAGATGACCGCGCGCAGAACGCCCCTGCTTCTCCAAAAGGCAAAAACCACCACGACAAACAAAATCACCAGCGTGATCAGCATATGTTTGCGGATACTGATGAGTGCCACAGACCAGATGACCGCGCCCGCCATACTGCGCAGCTTCTCCCTCTTGCCGCTGTGATACAGGATGCCCAACAGACACAGAAAATAGAAAATCCACAGAGAATAGCTCAGCCCTTCCGTCTCAATGCTGTTAAAATAGCTGTACCTGCGCTGGGCGACAAAGCGGTTTAACAGCGTGATGCCATACTGTACCAATAATACCCCCATACTGCCAAGCCCGTTCAGCGCAAAAAATTTTGTGAGCTGTACTGTCACCGCACACGCTGCCAGCGCCGCCACAATGCACTGGACAATCACGGCGGCATGCAGTGAAAGCGCCGTGCCAAAAACCGCCCGAAACAGCCACAGATACAGGCAGTATCCCGGTTCCCGGTCGCTCTGCATATGGATGTACGACGGCGCATCCTCCGTCAGAATAATGCCGTCAAGCAAGTACCAGACCAGATAAAAAGCGAGACTGACTGCAAACAGTATGAAGATTTTGATATGATTGTTGACCTGTTTATTATGCTGTCTCAAGATACATCCTCCTGAATCAAGTCCCTGACCGCGCACAGATACCGCTCCATGCCAAACGCCTCCGCCCGCGACTTGGCTGACGCCTGATACCGCTGATAGAGCGCCTCATCGGTAAACAGCGCAACCAGCAAATCCGCAAAGCGCCGCTCCTCTGCGCTGACGGACTCCGCCCGCAAATCCTTCTCCCCGCTAAATACGCCGGCCAATATGCCATAATCCGCATAATAGGTCTGATTCCCGTCCTTGCAGGTCTCATACGCCTCATGCAGAATCTCAGCAGGTCCCGTGAGACAGTTCACGCTCACGCAGGGCAGGCCGACCGCCATCGCTTCGATGAGCGCGTTTGGAAATCCCTCGCTCTGTGAGGTCAGCGCATACGCATCCGCCTTTCGAAGCAGAGCAAAAGGATTGGACTGCACGCCGGTAAATAAAACGGCATCCTGCATCCCAAGCTCCCCTGCAAGTTTCCTGTACGCCTCATAGCGCCCCTCCCCGATAATCATGAGTCTGAGATTCAAATCCGGTGCCTTCTTTCGCGCGAGCGCTGCCGCCTTGATAAGATGCCAGAACCCCTTGACATCGTGTTCTCTGCCCATAGACGCCACGATTTTGCCCGGCTGTGCAAAGAAAGCGTCAAATTCCGGTGCTGTACTGCACAGCGACAGCTCCCGGATTTCCTGAATGTCACAGGGATTGTACACCGCCGCTGAGCTCTTAGGATGAAACTGGCGGCTGATCTCCTGCTCCATCACCCGCGTGCAGCTGATCACCCGGTCTGCCAGCCTGCACAGAAGCCTCATCGAAGCCTTGCTGCCAAGCGCGCCATATCCCCGCACGCCCACCCAAGTAATGTCCTTTTGCTTTGACAGCACATTGACCAGATTCGCCGTCGGCCCAAAGCTGTAGCTTAGCTGCGTGCGCAGCCTTTTTTTTAACTGCCGCACGCGCCGCACGCGCTTTGCGACATTGAGCGCTTTGCCAAATCTCCCCTGCACTGCGCCCAGATGGAGGTCCGTCATCGCCACGCCCGACACATCGTAGATCATCCCCGCTGTGTTAAAGACAACCAGATGCACATCGTACAGATCTTTTAAAAGCCGCGCTGTCGCCGCGCAGACCCGCTCAAGCCCGCCTTGGTCTAACATAGGAACGATGAGCATAATTCTTTTTTTATCCAATTCAATTCACTCTCTTCATCAACCGCATTGCTGCCACCGCAAGTTTTCCAAGCAGCGTATTGCCTGCAAACACATTATAATAAGTAATCTTGTCCCCTCCGAATTTCAGCTTGAACTCATCAATGCCGTTTGGATTGTCAAAATCCGAGATTCCGCCCCAGTCATAGCGAAGCAGTCCCTTTTTCTTGAAATACAGGATATCCTCCCAGTGGAGCCGCTTGTTGGCGCGCCCAATCATGGACTGGTCTGCACTCTCCTCGCGGAAGCACGAAGCGGAATGCAGAAGTCTTGCATCGGTAGCATCACAGATATAAGAGTGAAAGACGATCATTTCCCCCTCATGCCACACGGCGGAGAACAGGATGCCGTCCGCCTCAAGATACTTCTGTATTGCAGACACATTGAGCTTGGTATCCGAGCCCTTAGACTGGTACATCCGCTCATAGATGTCCGCGAAGGTCTCCATCAGCTCCGGCGACTGCCCGATCTCCTTCTTGGTGTAGAACCGAATCTCAATCTGGTCCTTCTCACTTCTGCGGAACTGATACCGCACTGCCTTGTTGACTGCCGCCAGCATCTCCTCCTCGGATCTGGTAAGATCATTCATACAGGTGTGATACTCCTGCCAGCCGCGAAAACGCCCCTTTGTCTCCTCAAACGGCACACCGTGCACAAACAGGATATCCGCCTTGCGCCGCTGCCCAAGCAGCCCGGTTATGGATGCCGTTCCCGGATACCAGATTTGATTCACCTGCAAATATAAATTCTGTACGATTTTTTTCCGATAACTAACGTCTATCACGCTCTATCACCTGCCTTTTTTATCAAAACTCCTGTACGGTGTCACATGCCCCGGCGGATTTACGCCGCTGATATAAAATGCCTCCATCGCCGCCGCCTGCTGCCGCACATCAAATCCTTTGTCCCGAAATATCTTCTCGATCGTCCCGCTGTGTTCCTCCCTGTGCAATGCCTTCTTGGCATTTCGCATAATCTCGCTCGCCCAGCCAGCAGGCGGCTCCTCGATGCTCTTGTAGACCGCAAGGTCTGTGAGCGCCGCCTCCCTCGTCACCTGATCGGAGACAAGGCACTGCAAACCTGCCGCCTGCGCCTCCACCACACTGCCCGGCAGTCCCTCAAAGACAGACGGAAAGACAAAATAGTCAAACGCCTGATAATACCGCTCCACATCAAAGCGGTTTCCCAGAAAGACCACCCTGTCCGACAATCCAAGCGTCCGTACCTTGTCCCGGACTGCGCCCTCAAGCTCTCCCTTTCCGATCAGCACCAGCGCCGCATCGTCGCGCATTTTGCACAGCTCTGCAAAAATATCAACTAAGTAACTGTGATTTTTCATAAAGCCAAATCTGCCCACATGCCCGATGACAAACTTGTCGGCAAGCCCAAGCTCGCTGCGCACCTGACTGCGCACAGAAGCATCAAACAAAAACCGCTTGGTATCAATTGCATTGGGGATGGTCCATACCTTCCCCTGCTGCACCCACGCCCTGCCATAGACTGCCTCGCCCGCCTCCGCAGAGCAGGTAAAGCAGTAATCCGCCCTGTATTTTAGCGGTGCGCGGACAATCTTTGTCACCATTCCCTTGAGCCCCCGGTCCACGCCGGCGCTCCGCGCGTGGGCGATTGTCACGGGAATGCCCGCCTTCTTGGCAATCGGCAGATAAAACGCCGCAGTGCTGGTCATATGCCCCTGCACCGCCGCAAACGCGTGATGCTCCTGAAAAAACCGCCGAAGCGCCCTCTTGTAAGCAGACAGATTCAGCCCCCGAAAGCGCGGGACAGCATAAATCCTGCCGCCAAGACTCCGAATCTCCTGATCGTACTGTCCTTCTTTTTCTGTGTGCACGAGGAAATCAAACTGTACCTTCGTCCGGTCTAACGCGCGGTAAAGCTCCATCACCCTGCTCTCCGCGCCGCCAAGATTCGTCGTCCCCAGCACATTCAACACCCTCACTGGATTGGTCTGCATCATTTTTTGTTTTTTCCTTTTCCCCTTCTGTTCTTCAGATTGACGAGCACAAACTTGGCAAGCGCCATCCAATACTCCTTCCAATGTCCAAACACACTGCGCCCTACGGGCTCCACCCTGACAAGCTCCCGATAGGAAACCAGCCTGTCGCGGCAATCCGCAAAAAGCTGCTCATACCGCTCAAAATCCCTGTCCTCCATCGTGTTTGCATGGACGACAAAGGTCGTATAACCCTGCTTGTCCATCTTTTTGAGGACACTCCCCTGACGGTAGGAAATCGGATAAAAGACCATGCCCCACCTGATATATGGTCTGTCCCCAAAGCCGTCCGTCATCCTGTGAAATCCCAGTTTTTTGAGTGCTTTTATTGTATTTTTGTCAAAGGAGTGCGCAGGCGCCATAAAAAGATCTGTGTCAATGCCGTGTGCCGAGAGAATCTTCCTGCCTTCCTTCAAGGATTCGTACTGTTGTTTGTAGCTTCTCCCTGCAAACTCCGAAAGCCGGTTGAGCGGGAAACAGCCCATTTTTTTGGTGTAGTACACATGCGTGACCCCATGCTGTGCAATCGTCCAGCCCTCGTCCTTTAGTGTTTTCAGATAATCCCAGAAAGCTGCCGAAGAAATCTCGGGCTCATCAATATGAAGCATCGCATCCTGACAGTCTGGCACGACCCCTATAAGCGGCTGAACCTGATACAGATCGCAAAGCGCCTTAAACCGCATAAACTTCGCCCAATCCATATCAGGTGTGACATCATCCATCCGTATACTAATCTTCATGTTATAAATTTTCCTTATACCAGTCAATCGCAAGCGCGATGCCCTGCTCAAAGTCATATTCAGGACAGTATCCCAAAAGCTCCTTTGCCTTGGAAATATCTGCGTTTGAATGCTTGATATCGCCCGCGCGGTCCGGCCCGAAATGAGGCTCCACCTGCTTGCCAAGCGCCTTGCACAGATCATAATAAATATCAATCAAATACTCCCGCCCGCCGTAAGCGATATTGAACGCCTGACCAGCCGCGTCGCTTGGCGCCAGACACGCCTTGAAATTCGCCTCAATGACATTATCAATATAAGTGAAATCCCTCGACTGCCTGCCGTCGCCGTTGATCGTGGGCACCTCGCCGTCGAGCAGCTGTTTGATAAATTTGGGAATCACGGCCGCATACGCGCCGTTGGGGTCCTGCCTGCGCCCAAATACATTAAAATAGCGAAGTCCATAGGTGTCTAGATGGTAGAGTGACTTGTACAGCCTGCCATACTCCTCATTGGTGCGCTTCGTCAGGGCATAGGGCGAGAGCAGATTCCCCTCCTGTCCCTCTTTCTTTGGCAGCACAGGATGATCGCCGTAGACAGACGAGCTCGACGCATAGACAAATTTTTCGACGCCGTTTTGTCTTGCCGCCTCCATCATATTCAGCGTGCCCATGATATTATTCTGCTCATAAAAGAGCGGCATCTCAATACTGCGCGGCACCGAGCCCCACGCCGCCTGATGCATCACATAGCGAACGCCCTCGCAGGCTTTCATACAGGTGTCCAAATCCTTGATATCGCCCTTGATAAACGTGTAGTTTGACCTGTCCATGAACATTTTGACATTCTCCTCCCTGCCCGTGGAGAGATCGTCCAGCGCCCGCACCTGATACCCCAGATCTGTCAGCGCCTCACACAGATTTGAACCGATAAAACCGGCTGCACCCGTCACCAGAAATACACTGTCCTTCTCAAACTTTAACTCTTTATATCCCATCTTTATTCCTTTCCATAAATCGAAAAACGCCATCCCTCAGCTCCAAAAATCCCGCCATGTAAAACAGCGGCAGATTGTAGATCATATACCTCGAGATACACTGTATCATCAGCGCTGTCGCACAGACATTCCCTGCGATCGTCAACAGCACAGCCGCCATAAAGGACGCCGCCCTGCTCTGCGGCGACTGCCGCCACAATAATAGTGTCAGCACCACCGCCGCAGCATAGAGAAACACCGCATACCACACAAGCACAGGATGCTCATACGCCACCGTCCTGACAAACCCCAGCGCTGCCACACTGAAATAATTCAGTATGTATCTGCCAAGCACTTGCGGCATCAATTGTGCGGAGAGTGTCCCGGCAACCTCGTCAACTGCAATCATCAGCTCCTGATATCGGTCTGGGTAAATGTTCTTGGTCTCGCCTATATACCGTTTTGCCGGTTCTGCAAAATAGATAAAATTCAAATCATCATGGCACTGCTCATGATGCGCTGCCCTGCCAAGTATGCCAGACGGCGCATATTTATAATTCATCTGGTCTGCGTCCGCGCTGTCATACATCTCATAAAAGAGCGCCCGCAGCGCATCGTCCTCAATCGCCGCGCCGTCCTCCCGGTCCGCCACATACAGGACATTGGCAAAGGACATGGCAGTTCCAGACGCCGTATCCACAAACAAGCCCTGCTCACAGTAATTATACACATGAATCACGAGGCTTCTGGCTGCAAACACAATAATAAACGCCGCTATCATCGCCATCAGCCCCTGCCTGCCTATATTTTCCGCTAACACAAAAGTATTATTGCGCTCTCCCATCTTCTCATTCTCCTGCACGCCGCGGATGACGGTCAGGACAAACATCAGCAGAAACCACACCACAAACAGCACCATCATCTGGCCGCGGATGAGCGACAGGACAAAAAGTCCTACAAGCGCACAAATGCTCTCTCTCCCCATCGGTCTGCCAGACCACATCGCGCGAAGCAATTGTATAAAGGCAAGCGGATACAGTGAGAATAAAATCCCCTCAGTCATCAAGGCGTTGGTGAGCACCAGATGCGTGCTTGAAAACATCGGGGTCATGATATGCGGCACAAGCAAAATCCCCGTGAATACGCACACCCCCGGCATTCCCAGCCCAAAGCGCCTGCGCATAAACACCACCACTGCCGTGTTTGCCGCCGCTGCCAGCAGATTCTGCAACGCGATCAGTATCCAGTAATGCCGCTTAGGAGACAGAAAGCGCAAAAACTGTATTAACAGTGCATAGCCCGGCTCGCGCATAATCATCTGGTTTTCGTGCTGAAAGGTATCCCCGGTGTAGACAGGCTCCCCCGTAAACAGCAAATACGCAAAAAATACCGCAAAGACCGCGCCAGCTAGGATGTCCTGTAACTGCAACGAAATTTTTCTATTTTTATTTCTTAATCTGAACCTCAAGATCATAATCTCCAATAAATATAGCCTGCGTCAGTATACGCCTTTTTATCCAAAATCCCTTTCAAATCCGTCAGCACCTTCGCCTTCCCACGGTCTGCATAGAGCACATCCATGTCTGCCATCTCAAGAGAGCGGTACGCGTCATGTGCGACTGCCAGAATGACCGCATCACAGTCCCGGATTTCCTTCATCGGCGTAAACTCAATGCCATACAGGCGTTTTGCCTCCCCGGCATCGGCATTGTCGTCTGTCACCTGCGCGGTGATGCCATACTCCTTTAATTCATTGTAAATGTCAATGATTTTCGTATTTCTCGTATCAGGGCAGTTCTCCTTGAAGGTAAAGCCAAGGATTGCCACCTTCGCGCTCTTTACCGGAATATCCGCTTTGATCAGATTCTTGACCAGCGTCTCCGCCACATATTTGCCCATATCGTCATTGATGCGGCGCCCAGAGAGGATAATCTGGGAGTGATAGCCAAGCTGCTCCGCCTTGTAAGTCAGATAATACGGGTCCACGCCAATACAGTGTCCGCCGACAAGCCCCGGCTGGAAATTGAGGAAATTCCATTTCGTCCCCGCCGCCTCAAGCACAGACTTGGTGTCAATCCCCATTTTATTAAAAATAATCGAAAGCTCATTCATGAACGCAATATTGATATCACGCTGGCTGTTCTCGATCACCTTTGCCGCCTCCGCGACTTTGATCGACTCTGCGCGGTACACGCCCGCCTCCACCACCAGCTCATACACATGGGCGATCTCCTCTAACGTCTCCGCGTCCATGCCCGACACAATCTTTGTGATCGTCTCTAGGCGGTGCACCTTATCGCCCGGGTTAATGCGCTCCGGCGAATAGCCGATCTTAAAATCCACACCGCATTTTAACCCCGATTCCCGCTCGAGAATCGGCACGCAGATGTCCTCTGTGACTCCGGGATAGACCGTAGACTCAAACACGACAATCGAGCCTTTTGTCAGATTCTGGCCCAGAATGCGGCTTGCCCCCTCAACGGGTGTCAAATCAGGCGTGTGATCGTCATTGACCGGCGTCGGCACCGCCACAATATGAAATTTTGCCTCGCGCAGCTTTGACGGGTCTGCTGTAAAAGCGACCTTTGTCGTCCTGATCACCTCGTTGCCCACCTCATTCGTAGGGTCCACCCCCGACTGGTAGAGCGCGATCTTAGCCGCGTTTAAGTCAAAGCCCACGACCTGAATTTTTCGCGCAAATGCGACAGCGATCGGCATTCCCACATAGCCAAGCCCCACCAAGGACAGCTTTTCTTTCCCACTTACAATCTCTTCATATAAGCTCATTTTCCCATTTTCTCCTTTTTATTGAATCATGCATTTTATATTATTTTCTGAATCTCATCCATGTATGCCTGTACGACCTGTCTGCGGTCAAATTCCCGCTCCATTTTCGCGCGCGCATTCTTTCCCATCTGTGCCCGCTTCTCGTAAGAGAGTGCCATAAACCGCCGCAGCGCCTGCAAGAGCGCCTCCCGGTCGCGCGGCGCGAAGCCAAATCCTGTGACACCGTCCTCAAAGCCCTCCTCGCATCCCGGAATCTGTGATGCGAGCACTGGCCGGCCGCTCGCCGCCGCCTCCAAGACCACGTTGGACATTCCTTCGTGATAGCTTGGCATCAGCACAGCACACGCCCTTTGATAAAACGGTGCAATGTCCTTTTGATAACTTATATGCCGCACAATGTTTTGTTTTTCATACGCCTCGATGCGCGCCTTATAGTCCTCCTCATAGCTGCCAACCAGCTCAAACACCACCGACGGATACTCCTTGTGAAGCTTCTCTGCCGCGTAGAGCAGTTCCTCCACGCCCTTCTCCCGCATCAGCCTGCCCACATACAAAAACACCATGTCAGACGGCGCGGGATATTCCTTGCAGGCATGCCTGTCCAGATTGACCCCGGAGCCGGGCACCAGCCTTGTCTTTTTCCCGCGGATGCCATACTGTGCAAAAATCTCCTGATTCGTCTTATTCTGAAAAAAGATGCACTGCGCCTTTTTGAGTGCGCTTTTATATAAGAGCACGACGATCTTCTGCACCAGTCCCCCGTTCTCAAAGGCAGAGCCAAGCCCTGTGATATTGGCAAGGTACGGTATCCGCAAAAGCCGGCAGCACAGATTTCCATAAATATTGGGCTTGATCGTATAGGTGAGCACCACATCGGGCTTCACCTGCCGCATCAGCCGAAAATAATCGGCAAGCAGCCTAAGATCGCGCACCGGATTCACCCCGCGCCTGTCGATTTCAGTGTGAAAAACCTTACAGCCCTCGCGCGCAAGCTCGGGTGCCTTCTCCTCGTCGGGGAGGCTGACATAGACCTCATTTTCCTGCAAGAGTGCAAGCACCAATTCATTGCGAAAATCATATAATCCGCTCGCGGAATTGGCAAGTATCAATACTTTTCCCATAGTTTTCATTTATCCTTAACGTCTGTCAGCATGATTTCATTGTACTTCATCATCACTTTGCCTGCCGCATAGCCGCCAATCTGCACTGGATTCTCCATGCCCATCAGATTGTTTCGTATCAGTGTCATGTGGTCTGCCCCGCAGGCATACGCATGGGGGTATCCGCCGCCAAATCGGGGGTTCACCTCCGAGATCAAATAAATGCCGTCTTTCTCAAATAAATCAATGTCAATCTGTCCTGCAAATCCGCTCTCCTCGACAAATTTCGTGAGAAATATAAAGAGCTTCTCATCTATAAACGAGACCGCCTTGTCCGTCTCTCCCGCCCGCATCACCAGCTTTTTCTTCGTAAAGATGGACACCACCTTTTTGCTGACCAGATCAATATAGACATCGGCGCCAATCTCCTGCCCTGTCATGTATTCCTGTATGATCATCTCATCCCCGTGCGCAAACAAAAACGCTGCGGTCTCCATGTCGTCCGCCCTTGCAATCTGAATGCTCGCGCTGCCCTTCATCGGCTTTACAAACACAGGAAACTGGACTTCTCCGCGCTCAAGCGCCGCGCCAAACGACTCCATCGTGCGATAGGTTCTGGCACAGGGATAACCATGCTCCTCCATCCAGACAAACAGCGCCCACTTATCTAAAGTACGCTCGCACAGCGCATAGTCCGAACCGATAATCTGCACGCCCAGCGCCCGAAACTGCGCCTCGTTGGCTGCAATCAGCGACAGCTCCGGGTCAATGAGCGAGAGCACGCCTGTGACGGTCTCCTTCCGACAGATCTCATAGATGACATCAAGATACTCTGGTGCCGTGATCCTCGGGACAATGTAGTGGGCATCCGCCTCATAGAGTGCGGGCGCATAGGGACTGCAATCTGTACAGACAACACGCCCTTTCCCTGCAAAGGCCGCCTTAAAATACTGAACCACTTTATCTCTTGTCCCACAGCTTAATATTAACAGATTCATATTGCAGCACAGTCCTTTCTATTTATCATTTTTAATAATATTCAGCTTGTCAAAAAACAGCGGGGTGCCTCCTGTGTGCAGAAACAGGATTTTCCTGCCGGAAACCGCTTGTTCCTGAAGATACTGCAACATCCCCCAGAAAGCCTTTCCGACATATGTGGTATCCACAGGAATCCCTTCTTTGCACATCAGGCGGTAAACCACATTGAGAATTTGCTGGTCATACGCTCCGTATCCGCCGCACCGGTATGCATCCTCAAAAATCAGCGCGTCATCTCTGTAGTACTTCTCATAATCTGCACCCAGATACGACTCAATGCTCTCCCGTACAACCTCCCGTCCGCGCTCCTTCTCCCGCGCGATACTGATACCGACAATCCTGCGCGCCCCGTCCTCTCTAAGAAGCTGTCCGCAGACAAGTCCTGCCTGCGTGGCTCCTGTTCCCGAAGCGTGAAAAATATAGTCAAAATGCACGCCCATCTGCGCTTCCTGTGCGCAGATTTCATCATATGCCCTGACATAACTGTGCGTGCCGGGGTTGCCATGCCCTCCGCCAGTGATAAAATACGGTTTTTTCCCTTCTTTTACAAAGGCTGCCTTCCTGTTTTCAATCGTCTGTGCAACCTCGTTTACAGGGCAGGTCTCGATGGAAGCGCCAAACTGCGACACCATCCTTGTATTGTACAATATTTCCCGGTTCTCTTCCGGCGAGATCACATGACACTGCAATTCCATTGCCGCCGCCATATTGGCAATGATTCTGCAATGGTTCGAGCTGTTGCTGCCGTAGGTCATAACCACATCCGCGCCGCTTTTTTTGATTTCTTTATAAAATTCTGCGGCCTTGCGCACCTTGTTGCCGCCAAAGCTAAACGGGAGCAGGTCATCGCGCTTGATCCAGAACGCATTCTGCCCGCAGGTCATCTCAAGCGGCATAATGGGCGTGACGGGCAGCGGCTGTTCAAAGAATACCAGTTGTTTCATTGTGCGCCTCCTGTTTTCCCTTTTTCCTATACTCATCAAAATCTGCGACCACCTGATCTGCGCCGGACAGCGTTCCAGAGCGCTTCACCACTTTTGCGGCTGTCAGAAACAGGATTTTCAAATCCATACCCAAACTTAGATGATCCACATATTCCAGATCATAGGCAAACCGCGCCTCCCATCCCAGCGCATTTCTGCCGTTCACCTGCGCAAGACCCGTCAGCCCCGGCCGCACGTCATGGCGCCTGCGCTCGTCTTTGGTGTAGTAGGGCAGATACCGCACCAGCAGCGGTCTTGGCCCGATGAGACTCATATCGCCCTTGAGTATGTTCCACAGCTCCGGCAGCTCGTCAAGGCTTGTAGAGCGCAGGATTTTGCCAAATCTGGTGAGGCGCTGCTCGTCGGGCAGCAGCGCGCCGTCTGCATCCCGCGCATCGGTCATGGTCCTGAACTTGCACAGCTTGAATATTTTCTCATGGTATCCGGGGCGCTCCTGATGAAAAATGACCGGCGAGCCAAGCTTGACGCGCACCAGCAGCGCTGTCGCCAGAAGGACTGGACTGAGTATCACCAGCGCTGTCAGAGACAGGAAAATGTCCATGAGGCGTTTTACTTTCTGATACATATATTTATCCTCTCTTTACCGCCCAAACTGCGCTCTGATTATAGATATGATCTTGTCCATATCCTCGTCTGTGTTCTTGATATCGCTTGGCAGGCACATGCCGCGGGCAAAGATCTCCTCGCTCACGCCCGCGCCGTGCTCACAGTGGCTAAAAAAGTCACAGTCCGCAAAGACAGGCTGCATATGCATGGGCTTCCAGATGGGACGCGACTCGATGTTCTCCGCCTCGAGCGCATCCATCACATTGTCCGGCGTAACGCTGCTGCCCTTATCAATGATCATACCAGAGAGCCAGTTGTTCGCATCGCCCTTTGGATTCATGGGGTTCATAACAATCTCTGGCATGTCCGCAAACGCCTTTTTGTACTGCTGGTAAATTGCCTTTTTGCGCTGTATGTGTTCATCCAGATGCAGAAGCTGTCCCCGCCCGATGCCGGCATCAATATTGCTCATGCGGTAATTGTAGCCAATCTTGGAATGCTGGTAGTGGCGCGCCGGGTCCCTCGCCTGCGTGGACAGCACTCTCGCCTCCTGCACGAGCGCCTCCTCGGCAGAGACCATCATCCCGCCGCCGGAGGTGGTGATTATCTTGTTGCCATTAAATGAATAGATGCCAATGCGCCCAAAAGTACCTGTCTGTTTTCCGCCATATGTAGAGCCAAGTGACTCTGCCGCGTCCTCTAGTACCGGCACATGGTGCCTTGCGCAAATCTCCATGATTTCATCCATTTTCGCCGGGGTTCCGTACAGATGTACGACCACTACCGCCTTGGGCGACGGATATTTCTCAAATGCCCGCTCCAGCGCCTCCGGTGACATATTCCAAGTGTCTGGCTCTGAGTCAATCAGCACAGGGACTGCCTTCTCATAGGCAATCGGATTGCAGCTTGCCGAGAAGGTGAGCGAGGACACAAACACGACATCGCCCTGTCTGACGCCCAAGAGCTTTAGCCCCAGATGGATAGCCGCTGTCCCGGAACTTAACGCCGCAGCATAGCCGCAGTTTGTATAGGCCGCAAGCTCCGTCTCGAAATGATTGACATTGGGGCCTAGCGGCGCAACCCAGTTTGTCTCAAACGCCTCCGCCACAAACCGCTGCTCATCCCCGTGCATGGTAGGACTTGCAAGATAGATTCTCTTTTTCATTTTCATACTCCTCCCCGCCCACATTGGGCACATATGTCGGCACGATCTCCTGTATCAAAGACCGCACATCCTCACACTCATTCTCCACTGCATGTTTCAGATTGTTGAGCTGCACATAAAATAACGTCTCGTCAAACTCGATCGGTCTGCCAATATGAATCAGCTTATTCGCCGTATCCGTGAGCCCCTCCTCGCGCATCAGCATCTCCTCATAGAGCTTCTCCCCGGGCCGCAGGCCTGTAAATTCAATTCGGATATCCTCATCGACCTTATACCCGGACAGCCGTATCAGGTTCTTTGCCAAATCCAAGATCTTGACAGGCTCTCCCATGTCAAGCACAAAGATCTCGCCGCCCTTCGCGTAGACGCCCGCCTGCAAGACCAGCGATACCGCCTCCGAGATCGTCATAAAATAACGGATGATATCTGGGTGTGTGACCGTCACGGGTCCGCCCGCCGCGATCTGCTTTTTGAACAGCGGAATCACACTCCCGTTGCTCCCCAGCACATTGCCAAACCGCACTGCCACAAACTCGGTCTCATAGTGGCGGTTGTATGTCTGAATGATCATCTCGCAGATGCGCTTGCTCGCGCCCATGATATTTGTGGGATTGACTGCCTTGTCCGTGGAGATCATCACAAACTTTTTCACGCCGTTCTGCACTGCTGCCTGCGCGGTTTTCCATGTGCCAAAGACATTGTTTTTGATCGCCTCATTGGGGCTTACCTCCATCAGCGGCACATGCTTGTGCGCCGCCGCGTGATAGATAATGTCCGGGCGGTATTCTCTCATGATGCTGTTGATGCGGTTGGTATTTCTCACAGAAGCGATCAGCACCACCAAATCCAGCTTAGGATAGCGCTGCTTTAGCTCCTGCTGTATCTCGTAGGCATTGTTTTCATAGATGTCCACGATAATCAGCCGCGCCGGCTTGTGCCCTGCGATCTGGCGGCACAGCTCACTTCCGATCGAGCCGCCGCCCCCTGTCACCATAATGACTTGGTTTCTGACATAATTTAAAATAGAATCCAAATCCACCTTGATCGGGTCGCGCCCCAGCAAGTCCTCCACATCCACATCGCGCAGCTTGCTGACATTGACCTCGCCGTTTACGAGCTGATAGATGCCCGGCAGCGTCCTGAGCTTGCAGCTTGTCTCCTTGCAGATCTCGACGAGCGCCTTCATCGTCGCGCGGTTTGCGGACGGAATCGCGATAAAAATCTCATCAATGCCGTACAGCGCCGCATACTCCACGATTCTGTCACGCCCGCCGACAATCTTGATGCCCTGTATAAACCTGCCCCATTTGTGCTCGTCATCATCAATGATGCACTTGATGGTCATCGTGCTGTAACTGCTGTTGACAATCTCCTTAATAACTGTATTTCCGGCATCCCCGGCGCCGATAATCATTACGCGCGTACCGTTTTTGCGGTTCTGCGCCTTGTGCCGCATTCCCCGCAGGATGCGGTACGAAAACCGGGTACCGGTCGTAAGCCCCGTGAGCACCAGCGCATACGTGAAATAATAGCTTCTGGGAATCGGATATTGAAGAACACGCATGCCAGCAAAATCCAAAATCGCGCTCAAACCGCACCCTGCCAGAATATTTTGCACCTCCGCCGTCCCCGCAAACGCCCACAGGCTGTGATACAGCTTAAAGATATAAAATACGACCAGCGTCATCACCACATTGGGCACCATCATATTCCATGCCGAGCTTAAATACACCTCTGGAATGTCTCTGTAATTCAGTTCAAAGCGAAACCACAGCGGTACAATGCTTGCGATACACACGGTCATGATGTCAAGAATCACAAGCACAATTCTTCTGTGCAATAGCTGTAGATTGATATGATTAAACTTTTTCATAATATTGTTTCTGCCTCCCGGCTCTTTATTTCGCGGGTCCCTCACAGTCCCGCATCAAGAGCATCTGCATCAGTATAAAACCAAACCCTGCCGGAATGCATGGATGATAAGCCCACTCCGTCAAACTGATAAATCCAAATACAACGACAAGCGAAAAAGGTATGAGCACGATGCTGTACCTGCTGCCATAGTCCAGAAAGAGCCGGACTGCGCGCCACAGTGTCAGCGCACACAGCACCAGAAACAAAAGCCCCGCAACCAGTCCAAAATTATAAGCGACCTGAAGGTAGGAATTGTGCGCGTGGGCATACTCATCGCCCTTTGGATCTTCCGGTCCCATCTTAGGATGCCCCCGAAAGCGAATCGCATTGATATAATCCTGAAAAATTTCAAACCTTCCATTTGAAATATCTGGAGATTTTTCCACTTCCTGTGAAACACTGCGCTGCTCTAGCCCTGCAAGCGCATTCCCCGCAAAAGCAAGCGTACCGGCTTCTCTTCCTGTGAGTTCGTCCCTCCCCGCATCCGCCTCCTGTCCGCCTTCTGCTGACTGAAACCTGCCAAACAGTGTGGCAAAAAAGCGCCGCACCGTCATATATTTGTCCGAGTCCACCGGGTCGCCCTCGTAGATCATAAAGCTTCTGTCCTGAAACTCAATCTCATAGCGCACCGGGTCATTCACCACCGCCGGAACCATTCTGACTGCGGTAAACACCATCGGAAAGCTGGCCAGACACACCGCCATCAGCATCAAAAGCTCCGACAGAATCCTGACAGCGCCCTTTTTATACGCCACTGCGGTGACTGCCACGATCATTGCCACCGTCACCAAGGTTGTGAGAAACGCCGTTCTCGACATCGACAGCAGGATAAACCCGGCTGCGCACGCGGTCACAAAATATTCTGGAAAACAGAAAGTCAGCATACTCTTCCGTGTCTTTAGCTTTCCATAGAGCTTTGCAAGCGCTGTGCCAAACACCACCGCCAGATACATCCCGGTGCACGCCACCGTGTGAAATATGCCGCCATAGCGGTAGAGCATCCAGTAATGGTGCGGTCTGTGCGCCAGACAAAAAAACGTCACCAGCGCAAAGCTGAGCAGAATGCCGTTGCTGAAATTCTTGAGAAAGCGGCAGTTTGAGGCAAGTGTGTTCGGTGAGAATAAAAATGCCGCAAACGGCAGCGTCGCCGTAAAAACCCACACCTTCTCATACCGGTAAGCATACATAAACAAACTGAACACAATCCATAACACACTGTAGCAAAGCCGCTGTCTGTCCCGGACAAGCCGCCCTGTCATCTGACCACAGGCTGATGCAAGCTCCGGGGTCTTGGCGATCATGCGGAGGATAGTGAGCACCAGCAGTCCCCACGACACCACCACGCCGCAGGTAAGCCGCGCAAGCAGCAGCTCATTCTTATCTCCCTGCACAAAACTGCAATAATATACTGATCCGGCAAACCCTAAAACCAGCCACAGAAGGCTCAGCTTGTTTACAAACTGCTTTTCATGATAATTCATGAGCAGCGCGACCGCCAGAAAGATCAGCATCCATCTGGTATTTGTGTAGTGGTAAAAATTTCTGTCCGCATTGACATACTGGCACAGCGCATAGAACAGCAGCCCAAAACTGACCGTCTGGATATAGTTTCTCCACGTCAGCCACATGATACTGCCCGCAGGCATCTTCGAGCGCTTCTGGGGGCGGAGCGTCCGCGGCAGGCGCCACAAAAAACCAATCAGCCACGCATCTGCGGCAGCAATCCCGGCGGTAAAAAAGAGCCTGTCCCACACCTCGCCGCCAAATCTGTTCAGGACAACCGCATAGACAAACAGCGCCGCCGACGCAAGCACGCCAAGCACTGCCACACTGATTCTGGCAATCCTGCCCACGCTGCCCACGCGAAACGCTTCCTGCGAAAACCGTTCATCATACTGCTGTACCAGCATCAGGAGCAACAGATAAACCACCGCTGCCCCTGCTGCGATCAGCACATCATACAGAAGAATCTCAAAGACCGTCAGCGGTCTTGAATAATCAAAATCCGCGACCAGACTGACTTCCTCATTGATAATACCGTCAATATACAAGGTAGCGTTCTCCGCCTGCGCAAGCGCCGTCCTGTTCCCGACAGGGAGCGTATATACCGCACTGCTCTCCTCGTCTATAAGAATTTCATAATAATATGCCTGCCCTTTCACGACATCCAGATCGGGCACCGCCGCCAGATATCCGTTTTTTGCGATTTTCCTGCTGTCGGCTTCCTCCTCATAGATACAGGAAAAGGCGTCATCATACAGCCGGAAGCGCACGCTCTCGTAATCTGCCTGTTTTTGCCCCAGCGTACATCCCATATACAGCGTCACCTGATACAGATGATCCTGTGTAAAATATACCATCTGTAATTTCTTGTCGGTAGCGCCAAACGGCTCTCCTGCAAGCAGTGCCTTTGCCGGGCTGTCATATGCGTTCTGTCTTGACAGCACATGATTCTGCACCAGCCCCATCGGGAACACGCGCATCATCAGGATAAAGGCTGCCGTCGCCACAATGATCTGAATCACTGCATTGCGCTTCGCGTATGTTCTTGCATGTTCACTGTTGGAAAATGTGCAGGCAATGAGATCTTTCATATAGAAAACTACCTCCCTATGCGTATAGAGTATAGCACAATCCGATTTTTTATACAACTGTCACTCCCCACAATCTGTTTCACCGCTGTGTGTCTCCTCGCGCACCACATACTGAGGAGAATTGTTGATGCTGATATAAATCCGCCCGATGTATTCCCCGATCAGCCCCAGCATAATCATGAGCATTCCGCCGATAAAGACAACGGCTGCCATCAGCGAGCTAAACCCCAGCGGCACCTCTGGATTGACAAATTTTTTCACCACCGTATAGATGCCATAGAGAAAGCCAGCCCCCGCAAAGAGCGCCCCTGTCATGGTGGCAATGCGAAGCGGCAGGATAGAAAACGCCGTAAACCCATTAAACCACAGCCCGAGCAGTTTCTTCATGGTATAGCCGGAGGTTCCGACGGTGCGGCTCCTGTGGTTTACGGGCACATTGGAGATATTTCTGGTGGCGCGCAGCACCAGACCGATAATGTAGGGATAACTGTTTTCATATTGGAGCATACTGTCCACCACAAAACGCTTCGCCGCAAAATAGCTCGTCAGGTGCAGATCTTTTGGTTTCCCGAGCATAATCCTTGTCATCATGTCATTCATCCATGTGCCAAAATTGCGAAAGGCGCTGTGCTTCTTATCCCCATAGCTTGCGTAAACCACATCGCTTCCGCGCTCAATGCGCTCAAGCAGCTTCCCGACCTCATTCGCCGGCGTCTGCCCGTCGTCGTCCAGACAGACCACGATCTCCCCGTCCGAACGCCGCAGTCCCGCCATCAGCGCCGCGTGCTGTCCAAAATTTTTCGCCAGACTGATGCCGGTAATGCAGCTGTAGCGCGCGCACAGATTTTTGATCACTTCATAAGTATCATCCGGCGAACAGTCATTTACCAGAATGATTTCGCAGGTGTACTCCGGCATGGACGCCATTGTGCTCTGTATTTCTGCCACCACGCCCTCGATGGTCCGCGCACTCCGGTAGCAGGGAATGACAAAACTTACCTTACTCATAGTCCTCCTGCCCTTCTTTGACGGAAGCGATCTGTTCTCTGGGATTAAAGATGCCAAACAGAATCAAATCCTCGTACTGCCCGTCCAGAAAATATTCATCCCGAAGATACGCCTCTTGGATACTGCCCACCTTCTCACTCATGCGCGCGCTCGCCGTGTTGCGCGCCAGCACGCGCGAGACGACCTTGTGCAGTCCGAGCGTATTGAACGCATAATCCAGAATCAAATGCCCTGCCTCTGTGCCGACTCCCTTCCCATAGGTCTGCTCCTCTCCTAAGTAAATCCCCCACTCCGCCCGTCTGCTCTCCTCGTCAAAATTCTGAAGGTACGCAGAGCCAAGCGGCTTGTCATCCTCATTTCTGCACACAATAAACTGATGCACCAGCCCTTTGAACACCTTGTTGGCAAGCCAGTCCTCATGGTCTTTTGGGGTGATGGGTTTGCGGTATAAGAAATTTGCCACCACACTTGGCTGGTTGCGCCACCGCACAGCAAGCTCCGTGTCGTCTGCGGTGATGGGTCTTAAATAGATTTGCTCTCCCCGCAGGATTAAGTCCTTTTTTACTGGTTCCATATCTGTCTCCTTCTTTTATATATATCAGTTCCGAATCAGCTGGTACACGTCAAATGCGGTCTCCGAGGAGGTTGTCCGTATCTGGTCTTGGCACACTGGCGTGACGGTAATTTTTCGTTTCTGATAATACTGCACAAGCCAGTCAAGGTCTTTGCCCGGCGCCGTCACAAAGTATGCGGTACTGCCAAGCGCACTCTGGACATCCCTGTAATGCTGCCGCGCAAGCTTCTGTCTTGCCAGCGGGCTTTTTGCCGCCCAGCCTCCACAGTAGTCAAAATTTTTGTAAGTATTATCCACATCGGTAAATATTTTTTCAGAATACGGCGCATTCTGATACGACGTTGCGGAGTACACATCCATCACATAATAATTATTTCCATTTTTCCGGCAATAATCCATCATTGCATTCCAGCGCGCATCCGCTGCCCCGCGGCGGTCATACTCTGCCTGCACAGCCCGCAGGCTGCCCAGAAGGACGACCGCTGTCCCGGTGATGCACAGCAGCGTGACTAGGATTTTTGCCGCCCTTTTTGCGCTGACTGTCCCCTCACCAAGCCAGAAGCCAAGAAGCGCCACCAGCTCCATCATGAGCAAAGGAACGGTCACCCTGTCCGGCAGCCGGTCCACCATATACAGATACAGCCATAGGACGCTGCGCACCATGACCAGAAACACGAGCCAGAGCACTGCATTTACCCGCGCTTTCCCCCGCGCAGGCACCACTCCCGTCAGAATATACAAAAAATACAGGACAATCACCGTCACGCTGGCAAGGGTATGACTGCTCTGCAACTGGTTTTTGTACTGCCACAGAGCTTCTTTCAGGCTTTTTTTGCTGATAAAGCCAAAGGTTTTTTTCAGTCCGCTGCCCTGTCCTGCAAGCTGCTCCTGATATGCCACGATCGCCTCAAGCCTCCAAGTGTCAATCGACTCATCCAGCGCAAAATTATAGTTTTCCAGCAAGGTATACGACTCTCTTGACAGTCCGATCGACTCATAAAAACCGCGGTGCTCCTCATATTTTGGCAGTCCATAAAAATCATACAGTTTCGTCCGCGCGTCAAAAAAACTGCGAAAACTGCTCCACTCACTGCCGCTGTAGGCGAGCAGGTCCAGCGAGTACACCGCCGCCATGCACAGGACTGCCGCCGCAATCAGCGTCAGATACTTTCTGAAATTCGCCACTGTAAAGAACTTTTTCTCACCGCACCACTTTGCCATCCCTGCAAGGAGCAGAAAAGGCAGCAGCATGAAGCAGACCTCTGTCCGTATCATAAAAGACAGTACGACCAGCATCAAGGACAGCAGATTTCTCCTGAAAAAAACAGATGGCTTGTCCGTTCCCGGCGCCGTCAGAAACAAAAAGACTGCACCCGCCATACAGATTCCGGCTGTGACACTGTACTGTATAATCACAAACTGCCGCAGAAACAGGCCAAATGCCAGTACCGCCTCCGCCAAGAGCGCTGCGAGCTTCGTCCCTGTGCGTCTCATGAGCGACAGCAGCCTCACCGCGATGAGGAACAAGACGCCAAACTGGCACAGACACAAAAACAAGCCATACCATGGAACGGCTGGAATGGCCTTGTAAAGAAGCGCAATACACCACCCTAAAGGATACAGCATCTGGATGCAGAAGCCGTTTGGCGTTCCTGTGTAAGCTCCTGATAAGATATCCTTAATCATGGTGTCATCATTCAGATCATAATAAAAATCAAATCGAACGGCTAAAAGCAGCGCAAACAGTACAGTGAAAGCAAACGCACCACACACTTTTGCTGCCTTGTTCCCTGTGCGGTCATCTGTCATACGTGATAGAACTCCTTCACTTTTCCTACAATATAATCCACCTCTGCCGGCGTGAGCGAATAAAACATCGGCAGGCGCAGCAGCCGTTCGCTCTCTCTGGTCGTATAGACATCCTCGCCGGAAAATCTGCCAAATTTAAGCCCTGCGGGCGCCGAGTGCAGCGGCACATAATGAAATACAGCCCAGATACCGTTTCCTTTCAGAAATTCAATCAGACGGGTGCGCTCCTCCAAATCCTTTACCCTAACATAGTACATATGTCCGTTGTGCACACAGCCCTCTGGAACATGCGGAAGCGCAAGAAGCCCGCTCTCTTGCAGCGGCTGCAACAGTTCATCATACTGACGCCACAGCGCCAGACGCTTTGCCGTGATGGCGTCAATGCATTCGAGCTGCGCCCACAGATACGCCGCATTCATATCACTTGGCAGGTACGACGAACCGTAGTTCACCCAGCGGTACTTGTCAATCTGCCCGCGGAAAAACTGAGAGCGGTTTGTTCCCTTCTCACGGATAATCTCGGCATCCTCAATATACTTCGCATCCTGAATCAGCAGCGCACCGCCCTCGCCCATGCTGAGGTTCTTGGTCTCATGAAAAGAATAACACCCGAAATCTCCGATGGCACCGAGGTGTTTTCCCTTATAGGTGGCATTGATTCCCTGCGCCGCGTCCTCCACCACAAAGAGATTATGCCGCTTTGCAATGTCCATAATCGTGTCCATCTCGCACGCAACCCCTGCATAGTGCACCGGCACGACCGCCCGCGTCCGCTCTGTGACTGCCGCCTCAATTAATGTCTCGTCGATGTTCATCGTGTCTGGTCTGATATCAACGAACACCACCTTCGCACCGCGCAGCACAAAAGCGTCCGCCGTTGACACAAAGGTGTAGGAGGGCATAATGACCTCGTCCCCCTCCCTGATGTCCATGAGCAGCGCCGCAAGCTCTGTCGCCTGCGTGCAGGAGGGGGTCAGCAGGCACTTTGCCGTTCCAGTGTGCTCCTCTATCCACGCGCTGCACTTCTGTGTGAAGGGTCCGTCACCGCAGATCTTCTGGTTCTCGACAGCCTGCTTTATATATTCCATCTCACGCCCCGTAAACGGCGGTACGTTAAAATTGATCATCGAAATTACCAAACCTTTCCACTTTTTCCATTATTTCTCGCTTTATTGTACTCTTTTAATATGATTTTGGCAAGGTTTTGCGATTAATATACATGAGGTTTTGATAAGATCACATATTCCTCATTCTCAAAACACTGCTGGTATCCTTGCGCCTGCGCAAACGACAGGATGCTGCTCCATTTCTCATACTTCGCCCCTTCTGCCTTTTCCGTCAGGCGCTCTACAGCGGCGCGTCCATATATGATAACAGGTGCTTCCTCCGACAGGCTCTCCTCCGCAAGGCGCGCAAGCTCCTCCTCGAGCACATAGATGCCGTATGAGTCTAAATCTGCCCACGTCGTCGAAATTGCAGGCTCCATGTCAAACAGATAAGAAACCGCGGGAATATCTCCGTATAATATCACACGTTTTTTATATAGGCCGTTCTGATATACATACGCGTCAAGCTCCTCGAGCGCAGTCTTCTTATCCCTCGTCGCCGCAAGTCCCGTTCCCGCACTGCTGCACTGCAATTCAAGACGCGTGTTATCCTGACCTGCGGTCTGATGTGCCCCCGCGTCGTGGAACACAAAATGAACGCCATATAATACGCTCTGTATCATCGCGCAGGCAAGCACCAGAGCAAACACAATACCAAACGCGTCCGCCTTCCCCCTTGCGCGCCTGCTCTTTCTGAACGCTTCCGCGGTCATCAGCATGGAGACAGGCAGCACCAGAAACAGATTATTCATAATAGGATAAAGCCCGTTATTGCTCCCGAGCGGCGTGATAAAAATAATGACCAGCAGAAACACCGCCCAGAGTTTGTACTCCCTGCTGCACTTCTGATCTGCCAGACACCACACACACAGTCCGATTGCGATGAGCAGATAGACCGTCACCCACTTGTACATACTAAAATTATCGGTGTAATCAAAACCAAACATTCCCCTGCCATAACAGAAGCGCAGCACCACCAAGAAACCAAATGAATAAAACATTTCAAGTACAAATGCTATTTTTTTCGACAATGTATGATTTCTTTCAAATTTTTTTGCTATCCAAAACATCAAAAGTCCGCAGACCATGTAAAATACAAACAATAACAGCCATCCGCTATACCGCAGGTAATCCCCAAACATTGCCGTAATCATGGAGGCTGGCTTATAGTCTGTTGCATGGTCTGTCATCCCAAAGAGCGATGTAACCATGCGCGGATATGCCGCCAGACCATAGCGCGCGCAGATTACGCCAAGCGGAACCAGCAGTCCAGTCAAATAACCGCCGATACAGTACAAAGTACGTCTGAGCAGCCGCTGAAACCACGAAAGCGCATCCAGTGTCCTGCCACGGCTCCAGAAGCAGTCGCACCAGACAGGCAGTATCAATGCCATATAGGTGACATTGGGCATCCTCACCGCGACACAGCATCCCAAAATCACACCCGCTATGATAAAATAAGATTTTTTATTGCGTATGATCGCCGCATATAACACCATCACCGCAATGGTCATCAACAGATAGCCCAGATAGTGATATAAAATAACAGGCGGCGCCCAGCACAGCGAAAGCGCTGTAAACTCTGCGCCAAACAACAGCACTGCAAACTTTCTGCGCCGCTGTCCATAGCGTTTCCACAGGGCATAATAGACACTTGCAGCCACCACGCCAATCAGGAGGCCGCAGTAGACATTCATGCCAATCCAGCAGTCTCCAAACGGAAGCTTTGACAACAATACCCCCGCCACATTTGCCAGATAGGTCGCAAGCGTCCACATCTCATTGACAGTATCCAGAAAGCGGTAATTTCCCAGCGCATACCCCGCATCCATCAAATCCACGCCAACCGCCGCATGACGCAGCGGATACAGCAGCAAAAGAATCATTGGAACCCATGTCAGCATTCCTCTCTGACGGACCAGCTCCATTGCCGTGCAGACCAGATACACACACAACACAGTCACAAGCATATGCCCTAGAAATCCCGCCACAGAGTTCTCTGCCTGCACTTCACAGTGCAGCCATCGCTGCCAAAACCCGCGCAGATTCAGATGCTCGTGAATCAGGTAGACGCCAAACGCTGCCCCCGAAAAGAGTTCAACCGGCTTCCGAAACCGCTCAAGAAACTGCTGGCTGCTGCTCTTTGCGGATTTTGACGGCTGAAAAAGCAAGAACAATCCCACCGCGCCTGTATAGCAAAACAGAAAATTATAGGTGTATCCATACTGAATGCGCTCTCCAAGCATCCCTGTTTTCAGATAAACCAGCCGAATCAGGAAAAAAGAGGCAAAAATGGCGGCAGTACTGCCAAGATACAGCGCTGCTGCCCGCCATCTGCGCGCTAAAAACGGCATTTCATACCGCCTGATATACGCGCCGGTCAGATACAGCACCACAAACCAGAGACTGTCATAGCCGTATTTATCCCACGGAAGCTGCATCGGTATCACCGTTTTCGCCATGCTGAACAACAGCAAAAAGCCAAGCAGCAGCCACCGCAGCTCCTTCTGGTCCAGACAGGAAATGCCCGCATTGAGAAACGGCATCATCAGGCACAGAAATATATACGAAGTCGCAAACCAGTAATGTTCTGTCACAATTGGAAAACAATAAGAAAAAAAGCGATACGGGTCAAACGCCTGCAAACCAAGGACGATCGCCCCGCAGCCAAAGAGCATCGAATAAAAAAAGACCTGCTTCCATATTTTGAGTGGTTTCCGCATCACCTCCCAGAAGGTCAGACGCTTTCCTACCGTCTGGCTTCCCAGCAAATCCACCCCAAAATAACCGCTGATCAGCACATAGACATTGACCGCCACGAGACACAGCGCCTCAACAAACCACGCTGTATATCCCGTGGCGGTCATATCCGCCCTCGCCGGGTCGCCAAGCAGCCCCCCCTTACTGAGATAATGAAGGCACACAATCATCAACATCGCAAGGATACGGAGCAGCTCATAATTTAACTGTCTTTTTTTCCCAGATCTCATCGTACTCTCCCTTCAGGCGCGTCTGCACAACGCCCTTATCTGCTCTGCGATGCGGTGCGCTCCGCTGCCATCGACAAGCGCCCTCTCCTGCTGGCAGAGCCTCTCCCTGTAAGCGCTGTCGTCAATGCACCGCCTGACAGCCTCCCCAATCCTGTCTGCCACTGCGCTGCCCTCCTTGGCAAAGCACCCCGCATTGACAATCTCTGTGCCCGCTGCCAGCGCCTCGGCGCCCTGCCGTTGATTCTCTGCATAATAAAAGACGATCATCGGCACGCCAAGAGAACTCACCTCATAGATTGTACTCCCTGCCGCAGATATGACAACATCACTCTCAAGCAGCAGACTGCGCAGATTCTTCACCTGCTCATGAATCGTAATCTGTGCGGCGTGGCCGTACCTGTCTCTGAGTGCATCCGCATACTGGTTAAAAGGCCCGCTGACCACATGCAGGTGCATCTTCTGCTGCTGCATCATGGTATCGCCAAGCAGGGCATCCGCGATTGCCCCCGCCGCAAAATAAGGGTCACTCCCGCCTGTCGTGATCAGAATCTGTGTCACCTTGTCACGAACCTGATAGGAAGAAGGCTTTTGAAATGCCTTCCTAAGCGGCACATATGAGGTGCCAAGCAGCACATTCTTGGGATATTGATCTTGATTCTGCCCAGAAGCTGCGGCCCTGTAGCGCTGCTCAAGCTGCGGCGCATAAATATTGTAGTTAATCAGCAAATCAACCGGATGGGCTTCTCCCAGATCTTCGAAGCAAGCCACCCGCGCCAGCTTTCCGAGTTTTAAATAATACTCGTCACTCGCCTGATAACTGTCCACAAACACGAGATCTGACTTTTTGTCAAGAATGCGCTCAAACTGCGGCAGTTCATCCAGCATCCTCCTGTAATCTGTGTCCAGCGAAAACACACAAAAGCCCCTGCCCTCGATCATATCACGGCATTTATCGTCCGCCGTGAGAAAAACCAGCGGCGGACAGTCCAGCTCCGCGACTGCTTGCGCCACAGCCAGACAACGCATCACATGTCCCATGCCAATTGCTGTATTACCATCTGCACGAATATATATCATCTGTTATTCTCCTGCTCTTTTGATCGTCTTGCGTATCAGCATAAATGCCTCTGCCCGCTCCATGCCTGCCGTCATGCCGCGCGTCCTCGACAGAACATCCATTCCTGTCATACTGCGCGGATGCGGAAAGCTGCAAAGCTCTGAGACATAATGCTCCATTGCCTGTTCCTTCTTATTATAATAGTCTGTGATATCCACAAACACATTGGGACAAAACGCGGGCTGCGCGCTGTAGTCCAGATTCCACTCTGTGGAGGAAAGTGTCTCAAACGCATAGATTTCCTCCACGCAGTACGCCCCAACCGGCCGTGCCGCCGTGAGCACCGCCCGCGCAGTACACTGGTGATCGACATTGAGGTCTCCACTGTAATGCGTGTAAATAATCTGCGGCTTGAGCTTGCAAATCATCTGCTCGATCGTCTTCACAATATCGAGCAAATCCACACTGTCAAAACGGTTGTCTGGAAAATAAGCAAAAAATACCTCCCGAAACCCAATTGCCGCTGCGCTCTCTAGCGTATTCTTGTGCAGCTCCTCCACCAAGCCTTGGTCTGCGTCCTCCCTGTGATCGCTGCGGGACGTCTGTCCCTCTCCTAAAATAACGGCATAAACCTCATCGCCCTCCGCGACATGCCTTGCCACCGTCCCGCCCACACCGAGAATCTCGTCGTCGGGATGTGCTGCCACTATCAACACTGTTTTCATCCGTTCACACGCTCCTTTTATTCGCTCCTGCGGCGAAAGACTACACGCGCTGAGAGCTCCTCCCCTGACAGACACGCCTTGTCAAACTCCATCCGGTATGCACCAAACTCCATAAATGCCCTTGGATACCCTTCCCCGTCGAGCATTCGGATTCTGTCATAGATCTGTCCTAGTTCCATATCATCTGTTATTATTCCTTCCTCTGGCTTTCTGCGGCGGAATAACACAGGTTCTCCCTCCTGCGGCACTGGAACCAGCTTTTTGCCCTCCTCCAAAAAAACAGGTATCATTTCCTGAAAAATAATATCCGAACAGCGCATCAGGATTTCCTGTGCACTTCCCTCAAGAGATAACGCATGTTTCATATAAATCGGGCCGCCGTCCACCTGCTCCGTCATGCGAAGCGCTGATATCATCGTCTCCCGGTGTCCCCGCACGATCAGATTCTGCAAGGGACTTCCCCCGCGCCCATATGGCAAATCTGTCATGTGGAACACCACACACTCCCAGTTCTCAAAGATTTCCCGCGGCATAATGTACGACCAATGCGGCAGTAAAATATAATCCGGTTTAAAATTACGAACGTTATCCGCTGTAAATTCTTCTTTTTGGGTATAAACCACCATCTCATGTATGCCTTGGTACTGCTTCTGCAATGCCTGTGCATGACGAATATTCCATGATTTGATCGTTGCTATGATGATTCTCATCTGCTTCTTTCCTTTTCATATTGTATATACTCGGGCAGCTTTGTTTTATGAAAGCCAGACTTCTCAAACACCCGCGCCGATGCCTGATTTTGATATTTCACTTGTCCAATTAATTTGGTAACATTTGATATTTTGTCTGTATCCAGCTTCTGG
Source organism: Lachnospiraceae bacterium (assembly GCA_009774345.1). Taxonomy (GTDB): domain Bacteria; phylum Bacillota; class Clostridia; order Lachnospirales; family Lachnospiraceae; genus COE1. The sequence continues at coordinate 32,652 of VSNR01000002.1, forward strand.
CAGAGCAGGCACAGCAGGGATGTGCCATATCCTTTTCCGCGGTACAAGGACGCGATACTATAATCAATCAGCGCCTCTCCATCGTTACCGGCCGTCAGCCGTATCTGTCCTACTGCAAGATCGCCGTCATACAGAATGTACTGACAAACGGACGCATCCGCCATCATTTTCTGAAACCACTGCACATGATGCTCATACGGGATTTTCTCTGTATGAAACGCATTGGCCCGCACGGTATCATCATTTGCCCAGCGATACAGCAAATCCATATCCTGCGGTTTCGCCCGCCTCAGCTGTAATCTCCTATCCATCTCTATGCCTCTCAATGCTGCGGTCACGCCAGATCTTCAAATGACAGCGGCGTCCCCCGCTTGAGCGCCCGCTTTGCCGTTCTGCCAAGGACTTCCTGATAGTGTTTGGGCTTCAAGCCATAAGCAGGGCGGATGCTGCGGATATTCTCCGGTGTCAGCATTTCTCCCGCAGCGATATCCTGCACGACAAACAGCGAGCGCCGAAAACATGCATTGCTTTCCTCCTGACTGGTGATACCGTAACACACTGTCCCCATCGCCTGTTCCACTTCGCGCACCTGCTCGACCATCTGCCGGAATTCCTGCGGCTCCATCGAAAAAACCGCATCCGGGTTCTTGACTGCGCGGCTGATGCAGAAATGCTTCTCAATGAGATTTGCCCCCATTGCGACTGCTGTCGCAGCACTGAATGCGCCCATCGAATGATCTGAGAGCCCCACCGGAACACCAAAGCGTTCTTTTAAATCCTGTATCGTTCTCAGATTCATTTCTTCTGGCTTTGCGGGATATGCACTCGAGCACTTCATCAGCGCAAGCTGCCTGTTTCCAGTGCTGTAGATGGCATCGACCGCTTCCTGTATCTCCTCGAGTGTTCCCATTCCAGTTGACATGACGATCGGTTTGTTCTTGGCCGCCACACATTCGAGCAAGGGGATATCCACCAGCTCAAAAGAGGCGATTTTGTAAAAATGCACGCCCAGCTCCTCAAGAAACGCCACAGAGAGCGGGTCAAACGGCGTCGAAAGAAAGTCAATTCCCACCTTTGCCGCCTCATCGCGAAGCTGTTCCTGCCACTCCCACGGCGTATAAGCCTTCTGGTACAGCCCATACAGGTTTTCGCCCTCCCATGTTCCTTTTTCAATCTGAAAATATTCATTATGGCAGTCAATTGTCATCGTGTCCGCTGTGTAGGTCTGAATCTTCACGCAGTCTGCACCTGCGTCCTTCGCCGCATGAATCAACTCTAGTGCGCGTTCCATGCTCCCTGCGTGATTGGCGGACATCTCTGCGATAATATAGGCAGGATGTCCATCTCCTATGATTCGTCCATTGATTTCCATACGCCAGCCCCTCCTTTTTTACAGACTTTTGAGAAACTGATACTTCATCTCCGCAATGTGCCAGTCCTCCAAAGTATCAATATCCTGCACATACCGTTCATCCTGAATCAAAGGCACCACATGCTCCATCCAGATCGCCTTCTGCTGCTGGAAACGCGCTGCATTCAGACAATAAAACTGTCCGCAGTCATGATAGAGCGGCTCTAAATCCTGTGAGCGCTTCGCCATATTCTCTGGCCACTTCGGCACGATCCTGCCATCCTTGATGACAACGCCCCTCTGCGGCGGGAAGGAGAACTTCACCACTGGTATCACGCAATCCGCCTGTTCCTGCTCTAAGAGCATCATCGCCGTCTTGATGGCACCCGCTGTCACAAACGGCGCGGTAGGATAGATGCAACACACGGTCTGGAACTTCATGCCGATGCGTTCATAGGACGCAAGCACCTCCAAAAGCACCTCCGCGGTCGTTGCATAGTCATTCGAAGTCTGCTCACTTCTGAAAAAGGGGACTTTTGCCCCTGCACGTTTTGCCACCTGTGCAATCTCCTCATCATCGGTTGACACCATGACCTCATGAAACAAATCCGCCTGTAGCGCCGCCTCAATGCTGTATTCCAGAATCGGTTTTCCCAAAAATGGTTTGATATTTTTTCTTGGTATCCGTTTGCTCCCGCCTCTGGCGGTAATGACTGCCACACTTTTCATCGAACCCCTCCTGCGCCATCTGTATCCCTTATTTTTTATAATACGCTACGATCTTTTTGACTGCCATGATCACATCCTCCACATCCTGATCTGTCAGGGCGTAATAGATCGGCAGACTCATCATCTCCATATAGAGCTTCTCCGCATGAGGGCAGAGTCCCTTCTGATAGCCAAGCCGCTCATAATACGGATGCCAGTACACAGGAATATAGTGCACATTACAGCAGATATTCTCCGCAGCCATCGCCTCGAAAAAACCCCGACGGTCAATTGTCAGAAACTCCGGCCTGATGCGCAGTATGTAGAGATGCCTTGTCGTATCTGATTCTGGAATCTCCTGCTGTACAAAAAGCTGCGGAATCTGAGAAAAAGCCTCATCATACCGGCGGACAATCTCCCTGCGCCGCTTTGCAAACTGCGCAAGCTTGTCCATCTGGCTCAAAATCAGTGCACACTGAATATCTGTGATTCTGTAGTTGTATCCTAAGTCAATCTGTTCGTGATACCATGGCCCGTGGCTCTCATGTACATACTGCGCCGCATCCTTGGTGATGCCATGAGAACGGCTAAGCAGCAGTTTCTCGTACAAATCCTTCCGGTTGGTGAGCACTGCGCCACCCTCTCCGCCTGTCACGGTCTTGACAGGATGAAAGCTAAAGGTCGTCATATCCGCAATGCTGCCAACCGGTCTGCCCTTGTATTTCGTGCCAATGGAATGTGCGCCATCTTCAATGAGCACCAGACCCTTCTCATGACAGAGCGCCAGCAGTTCATCCAGCGGCGCGGCCTGTCCTGTAAAATCGACTGCCACCACCGCTTTTGTTTTCTCTGAAAGCACCTTTTGGACACTCTTGGGATCGATATTGTACGTATTGGGATTGATATCTGCAAAAACCGGTCTTGCCCCGCAGTACAGCGCACAGTTTGCAGACGCTGCAAAGGTGATGGGCGTTGTGACAAGCTCATCCCCCTCACCGACGCCTGCCGCCATCGCCGCCATGTGGAGTGCCGCTGTCCCGTTGCTGCACGCGACGGCATAGGCTGCCCCTGTGAGCGCACAGAGCTTCTGCTCTAACGCTTCCACCTTGGGACCGCAGGTTAGATAGTCGCTGGTGAGCACTTCCTCCACCGCCTTCACATCGGCCTGATCGACAAACTGATGACCATAATATAGTTTTGTACCGCGGACTGGTGTGCCGCCTGCAATTGCTGGTTTCTCCATACAAATCTCCTTATACCTGATTTATTCATGCAAATCTGTCTTTAACAATTCCCTGATCTGCTCTACAGAGAGCCATTCCTTATTGTTTCCAGAAGAATAGTAGAAGCCCTCCTCTACCTTCCTGCCGCTTGGATTGGGACGCTTGGACTCCTGCCAGAACATCTGCGGATAAATGATAAAGTTTTTGTCGTACTCATACGTCGTCATCGAATCCTCCGGCGTAATCATCACCTCATGAAGCTTCTCGCCGGGACGGATGCCAACCTCAACCGTCTTCATGCCCGGCGCCATCGCCTCCGCCAGATCAGTAATCTTAAAGGAAGGAATCCTGCTGATAAAAGTCTCTCCGCCCTTTGCCTCCTCGAGCGCCTTAATCACAAGCTCCACGCCCTGTGTCAGGCTAATCCAGAAGCGCGTCATGCGGTAATCCGTGATCGGCAGCTCGCTTGCGCCCTCGTCGATCAGCTTCTGAAACAGTGGAATGATCGAACCGCGGCTCCCCGCCACATTGCCGTAGCGCACGATGGAAAAATTCAAGTCTTTCGTGCCGCAGTACGCATTGGCAGCAATAAACAACTTGTCCGATACTAGTTTCGTACCACCGTAAAGATTTACCGGATTGACTGCCTTGTCCGTCGAGAGTGCGACCACCTTCTTGATGCCTGTGTTGAGCGCCGCATCAATGACATTCTGCGCGCCGTTCACATTGGTCTTGATCGCCTCGTTTGGATTGTACTCACACGCTGGCACCTGTTTGAGCGCCGCGGCGTGAATCACATAATCGACGCCCTCAAACGCGCGTTTCATGCGCTCATAGTCGCGCACATCGCCGATAAAGAACCGCAGCCGGTCCTTGTACTGCGCAAAGTCATTTGCCATCATCCACTGCTTGAACTCATCGCGCGAGTAGATAATGATCTTCTTCGGGTTGTAGTGTGTCAGCACATACTCTGTGAAGCATCTGCCAAAGGAGCCTGTGCCGCCTGTGATCAGTATCGTTTTATCATCTAAAATCATATGAATCCCCCATTCTTGCCAAAGTCTGCGAATTTATCTCCAAAATACGATCAATTTTTTCTCGAAATCTCTTCCAAATTCTACCATAATTTTCGCTGTTCGTCAAAACATTAAAAGTCAGTCACCTCATAAATTATTCATCAAAATCATTCATCATGATTATTCATCATAAGAAAGATTCGCTGTGACGCACTTTAAGATTTTATCATACACAATAATATTCCACCGTTTTCCCGGCTGGTAGCATTCCACCCCGTCAATCAAAATCTGGTGAGCGCCTCCCCGCTTTGACAACACCAGCTCCTGCGCGCCAATCTTCATGTGGCGGATTCCGTTCTCCTTCCAGATCAAATCCAGCGCAACACTACAGTCCTGATACACCCATTGCCGCACTCTGCTGCCATTTTTCGTGTCCGTCACAATGAGCACACTGTCGCTGTCCTCCTGCAAAAGCTCTATGCACTCCCGCGCTGTCGCTGCCGCCATATAGGGCTGAACTCCCTTGCGTTTACGATAAATACACGCCTCGTCCCACGCATTCGGGCGGGCATCCTCCCTCCTGTCAGGCAGTTCATACGTTTCTTTTAAATAAGCCCCCAGATACCGTGTGACCTTCTGTGCCCCGAAATCATTGAGGTGCTGGGCATCTCTGAAATCAACTGCCATGTCCAGCGCAAGGCTCCCGTCACTGTACAGCTCATTAAAGTCCACAAATTGTACGCCAGATGCATCGGCAAGCGCTCTCACCGCCTCCGTCTCGTACCGGTGCCAGCCCTCCCGCGGTGATTTGAACAGCAAAAGCGCCACATTCTTCTCCTTGCAGAGCTGTACCATCTCATTCAGACATGCAATATTTTCCTCCTCAAACCAAGCCGTCCCCTCAAAATTGTAATCTGTCAGATTCACAGGTGTCTCCGAGACTTCCTGCGTCTCCAGATATCCCTTTGTATAGTTTGTCTTGTCCTGCAAAAAATATGTATAGTCTGTCTTAGTAAGCTCTTTCCAGCGGTTATGATAGCGAAAGACCGGAAATACATAAGAAAAATACTCCGCGTTCACCGCCCCGACCGATTCATAGATACACTGAAGCTTGTCCACCGAGAGCGGAAGATTGGTAAACCCCCAGCGAAGCGCCGTCTCCCTGCGATTGCTAAAACTGTCACTCGTCAGCATATTGATCTCAAGCGCCACCACCTTCGGCTGCTGTGTCCTCAGCGCCTCTTTCAGATACAGCACAGAGATGTTCATCGGCTGTGACGAGCTGCCAAAATCATATGCCGCAATCCCGTACTCCTCATACAGCACCAGCGGGTCCACTGTGCAGAAGCTGTTGCTGCTGCCGATCACGACCAGATCAATATCATTCTTTTTCTCCGCATAAAACCCATCGACAATGGTCGTGGAATCCCCGATAAACTTCGCACAGATAATCTTGCTCATTCCGTCTAACACTGTACCGATAAACAGAAAAAAGACCACGATGCAGATTATCCTTGCAGCCACTCTTTTTCTTGACATACCAACTCTCCACTGTTCCTATCAAAATTGAAAATAAATAAACTGCGACGCATCATACCCCTCGCCGTACACGCCAAACACGATCACCATCACCAAAAGCACTGCTACAATCACATACTGAATCGCCAGACACTGCTCCTTGACCAAGGCGTCAAACAGCATTTTTTTCTTGGCATAACAGGCATCTACGATGAGCAGCATCAAAATGCCCGCCACGAGGACAGCCATCTCCTTCCGGTCCAGTCCCAGATAATAGACCGACCCATCAAAGAGCGACCAGACATCAAATGTCGTAAACAGACGTTGCAGATAGTATACCGCATCCGCCACTGTATCCGCCCGGAAGAACACCAGAGACAGCACAAACAAAACAAATGTGCACACGCCCTGACAAAACTGGTATCCAAACGACTTTGTGCGCACATGGAACAGCCCCGTGCACTTTGCCTTCACCGGTCTTACGATCTCCCCGATGACAATGTAGGCGCCCTGAATCGCCCCCCACACCACATAGTGCCAGCTTGCGCCATGCCACAGTCCGCTCACCATAAACGTGATCATATTGTTCAGATATTTTCTAGGACGCGCACATCTGCTGCCGCCGAGCGGTATGTACAGGTAATCCCGAAACCATGAACTTAGCGACACATGCCAGCGTCTCCAGAACTCCCCGATGCTTCTCGAAAAAAACGGCGCCTCAAAATTTGTCATCAACTCGATGCCAAGCACCTTTGCCGCCCCCACCGCAATCACGGAATAGCTTGCAAAATCACAATAAATCTGCACGGCAAACAGCACTGCCGCACACGCGAGCGCCACGCCGCTGAACATATAGTAAATGTCATATACCTGATTCACCAGCACCGCTGCCCGGTCCGCGATGACCATCTTCATAAAAAATCCCCACAGCATCAAGAGAAGCCCTCTTGTCGCCTTGTCAAAACTCCATACCTTCTCAGCAGACGCCGTGTCAGAAATCTTTTGAAGCTGTTTTAACAGGTTTCCGCTCCGCTCGATCGGTCCTGCGACAAGCTGCGGGAAAAACGACACAAACAGGGCATACCGCACAAAATTGCGCTCAGCCCTCACCGTCCCGCGATAGACATCAATCGTGTAGCCGACTGCCTGAAACGTGTAGAACGAAATGCCGACCGGCAGAATAATATCCAGTTTGGACGCAGGCACCTTCGCGCCAAAAACAGCAGCGATGGAAGCGAAGGTGTCATGCAGGAAGTAAAAGTATTTGAAAAACACGAGAATGGCGAAATTGAGCACAATCCCCGCTGCCAAGACCAACTTTTGTCTTGTCTGTGTCCCACACCGTTCCAGCAAGCGCGCACACAGATATGTAATGATGGTGGACGCCAAAATTAACACCGCATACTTTGCGTTCCAGCCCATATAAAAATAATAGCTTGCAGCCAGCAGCCACGGCTGTTTCAGCTTTCTTGGCATCGCATAAAACAGCAGCACCACCACCGGAAAAAAGATCAAAAACTCAAAAGATGTAAACTGCATTGTACTTTATACCTTATTCCTCACCGCTCTTGGGACTGCGGCGTAATCTGTTTCTGTAAAAGGTGAGAAGCTGAAAATAAATCTTGAATTTGAACGGCGACTCAAGATGCATCGCCGCAAGCCGTTTCTGCTCCTCATCAAACGCATTTTGATAATAAATATTGTCCTGAAAATCAGGAAATTCCTGCTTGATTCCCTCCGCGAGACTTTTTAGGAACTTTAATTTGGGCTTTCTCACGCCAAGCATATACGTAAATAATGTGTTCATATAATAAAGCTTTGAGAACGCAAACTCAAACTCCTGTCTGTACGGTTTGTAGATGCCGCACCGGCGCGCCTCCTCGATCAGCTTCTTCCCCATCAGCAGCCTCGCCTCACACTTTTCCTGACTGATCGCATGAACCGTGGACAGATCGTGCTGATAATAATAGTACAGCGGTTCCTCCACCTTCTCAAAATGCGTAAAATGCAGCATCCAGATCGGGGAAGCGCAGTTGTCCTCATAGAAGGTCCGCTCAGGAAACCGCAGCCCATACGTATCAATCACCGCTTTTTGGTAGATTTTGATCACCATGCTGCCGGGATTCATGACAAGCTTTTTGTACTGCTCATGGCCGAGCATGCCCGTCTGGTCGATGGTGTTATTCGGCATCAGCTTACCGACCGTCATCGTGTGGGTGTCCGCCATACAGTAGTCGCACCCGACGACATCTGCCCCGGTTTTCTCCGCCTTTTTGATGAGCTTCTCGTACATATCCGGCGCCACCCAGTCGTCAGAATCCACAAAACCGACCCACGTGCCGCGCGCAATGTCAAGTCCCTTATTGCGGGCGCCGCCCTGCTTCAAATTCTCATAGGACTGTACAACCTTGAACTTCCATGGATAGTTTGACTCGTACTCCCTCAGAATCTCCAGAGACTCGTCGGTCGAGGCATCATCCACCGCGATAATCTCATAGTCTGCAATCGTCTGCTGTACCAAGGAGTCCAGACAAAACCGAAGTTTATTGTCAGCCGCCATATTATATACTGGAACGATGATACTAAGCTTCATCCCATCTCACCACCTTCCCAACAATCCCAAAACCGCTTAACGCTCTTTCACGATCTTTCCGTTTTCCACCCTGAATACCATATCGCACTTTTCGATTGTCTGTAGACGGTGCGCTATGATAACAAGTGTTTTTTTGCCGTGTAATCTGTTGATCGACTCCATGATTGCCGCCTCTGTGTCATTGTCGAGTGCCGAAGTCGCCTCGTCAAGAATCAACACCTCCGGATCATGATACAGTGCCCGCGCAATCCCGATACGCTGCCGCTGCCCGCCCGAAAGCCGGATACCGCGCTCTCCGATGCCTGTGTGAACACCGTCCGGCAGCGTTTTCACAAACGCGTCAAGCTGTGCCTCCTTCAGTGCATGCCACAGCTTTTCCTCGTCAATCTCCTCCTCCGGGATACCGAAGGCAACATTTTTTCGGATATCGGCATCCAGCAGAAAAATCATCTGCGGGATATATCCTACATTGGCAAGCCACTCGCGGTAGTGCTCCTGAATATCCACCTCGTCCGCCAGCACCTTGCCGCCCTGCAATTTCAGCAGTCCCAGCAAAATATCAATGATTGTCGTCTTTCCGGCACCGCTTGCGCCCACCACACCGATTGATTTGCCAATCGGAAAGGAGACTGTCGCATGGTCAAAAATCAGCTTGTCCGAATTGGGATAGTGATAGGTGATATCGGACAGCCTGACCTCCCGCGTGACCGGGAGTTTCTCCTTTGCGACAACCGCATAGGAAATATCTGTGTGTGCCTCGTCCGTCTCCTCGACAAGATTGTCACTCACGTTAAAGAAAAACGGCTCATTGAACGCCATACTGGTAATCTGGTTATTGATGCGGCTCGCCGCGGGCAATAGACGCATCGCCGCGATGCCAAACGCCGCAAACAGCGACACCATGCTGGAAACGTCCGCCCCTGACAAAATCAGCGCCATGATATAGCCCAAAAGCCCCGCCATGCACACCGTCTCGATCAGAAGTTTCGGTGAGTTGTTAAACAGGCTGAACCGCTCCATCGCCCTCACATATCCTTCGCCCACCTTGCAGTACTCGCCGATAAAATACTGTTCACGCCCTGCGACCTTGATCTCCTTGATGCCCTGCACTGTCTGGGAAATCCACGCAAACATCGACGCGCCGAAATCCTGATTCTCTTTCCCGGTGCGGTTCATGATCGGCTTCACGATCTTTTTGATCACAATGAGCGTCGCAACCAACAGCACTGCGATGATCACCGTCATCAGCGGGTCCTGCATCGCGAGCGCAATCACCAGAAAGACCGCGACAATCATCTCCGAGGCAATCTGCAATACCGCCATAATCAGCGCGTACATATTGCTGACATCCGCTGTGATGCTGCGCTGGATAACTGCCGTCTCCGCGTCGAGATAATATTCATACTCGCGCCGCACAAAATTTTTCATCAGGCTCGATGCCGTCTTGAACTGGTTGCTGTACACAAACCGGTACAGACTCCTCTGAAACAAAAACTGAAAGCTGTTCTTCGCAATATATAACACGATCAAAAACAAAATGGCAGCCACAGAAAACTGTACGGTATTCTGTAGATTCAGGATGCTGCTGATTCTCTGATACGTCTCCCCCTGCTCTAGCGCCACGGGGTCTAAGATGAGCTGCACCACTGCCATCACCATCATCACCGCCCCAGTCTCAAGCCCCGCCGATACAAGCATCATCACAAACAGGCGCGCCATGGCAGTTTTTTGTTTTTTGTCCATTAATATATTGATCTTTTTGATTATTTTCAGCATCTTTTTATCCTTGTCGTCCTCCCGTATTCCTATATGCTATATTCCACTTTTATTCACATTTTACCCGCCCATCAACCGCTCTGCACCAAAAGTCTTCTTCATAATATTCTAATAAAAACAATGGTACAGAATTTAAAATACAGAGCAAATGCCCATTGTTGATATAATTTTGCTTCTGATAAAAATATAATCTCTCCTGATTTAGGTCATGAATAAAATATTCATATGTACATGAACTGCGAAATATAGCCAGCATACTCGCCCTTTTCTAGCTTGCAGCACATGCCGTAAGCCACAGTTCTTCATTCATACAGTTGTAGTGCGCAAACGCTGAATCCACGCTAAAACTCTGCTTGTATCTGGCAACCTCATCCAGTGGAATATAGAGATTCCTATAATCCCTTGTCACTGTGTCAATCTCCTTGATAGACTCAATCATAGGATATGACACATACAGTTTTCCAAGTTCAGTCTCATTATTGAAAGTCTCTAACATTTCACCCAGAATATCCCGGTTTGCATATTCCTTAGGTATATTATCATTATGCCCATCATAATCAAAGAAAAGATAAATTTCTGAAAAATCGCTTGCCCGGAAATCCTCTAAACGCGCTTTTGCAATCACACTCATTTCTTTGAGTACATCGACAACATTTGTCTCAAACTCATCTTTTTTTAATCTAGTCCACAGCATATAAATATTCCCGTCCGCAGGACAATTCAGTATAGAAATATCCGCTGCCGAAGAGAAGAATACCCGAACCAGATTCTTCAGCAAGGCTTCTTCTGCTTTTACTCCTTCATATATAAAGAGAATCTTTTTCTTTTTATTGTCCATAAAAAGCTCCTGCTCTGTACATCTTTTGAAGATTATGTGCTTCTCTGAGCGCCTTGTCCGTCAGATTGCAAAATGGCTGTATCGTATTGTCTTCCAGTAAAAAATAACAGTCTGGACGCAATAATTCATTCGAGATGATATCGGTATTATGAGAGGTAAACACTACCTGAAGATGCTCTTCCATCATAAGCTTGCGAATAATAGAAATTGACAAGTCTGTATGGTAAAACGCATCAAATTCATCTATATAAATAAAAGAAAGTTCCTTCCTCTGCAAATACCACAGGCACAAAAACACCAGCGCCCTTGTCCCGCTTGACATTAACGGCGCAAATGCAACTTCCCTGTCACCAATCTTACAGTAAATCGTTTTCCCTTCGCCTGTATCCTTTTCCACAAGTTGAAAAGGCAGTTTCTCCTCACGCAGAAAATCCTCCAGTTGTTCCACACCATTTTCTATATGACAAATCTCTTCAAGCACATCTCCTCTGACCGAATTTGCCCCTACTGCCCGCAGCCCCTCTGTGCTGCTAAACCATAACATCTGATTGACAAACCGCATAAATTTCAGAAACACCTGACAGTCTTTGTCTTCCCTGTCCAAAACGGTGTTGGCATAAATATATTTGACAAATGAAATAGAACTGTCCCAATTGGTTAAGTTCAAGGTTTCTGCTCCCTTCAAATCAACAAAACTGTATTTCTTTTCACTTCGAATCACTTCTTTTCCATCAATCCTGATACTCTCATGAAATACCTGATACACATTCTTTTTCTCATAAGCATACTCTAAAACAGACTGATCAAATTTGAATTGATACACGAACGATACCACATCCTCCGCATTGTATAAATTGGCATAAAATAGGTTGTTACCGTCTCTCTTTTCAAATTTATCCGTCAAATGGGCTGTAATATCCATCATCGCCAAGCCCAGATTGGTCTTTCCAGAAGCATTATAACCAATTACCACCGCATCCTTAATGATTCCGTTTTGAAGTACTTCCTGACGAAATTCATAATTTTTTGCTGATTTTAGCGAAAACTGTAATTCATCCTTAAAATTTTTATAGTTTCGAACCTTAAATTCTGCCAGCATTCTATTTCCTCCGCCCCGGTCAACACCCTTTTATATACTATTATACACAGTTTTTCAAATACCACAATCTCCTTTATCATTTTTATTGATCCGCCAGCGCCAGCCCCGCCTTCTTATTATAAGCATGCTTCTCGGGGTCCTCGTAGGCATCCCAGAACGAGGCGCCAAGGTTGAGCTTCTCCTCGACAAAATCCATATTGTTCATCGCTGTGGTGACGATCGACACTGCCCGCTTGATGTGAAGCCCCTCAAAGAAATTGAGCACCTCCACCGGAAACCGCCCGCGCAGCACCACCGCATCCGGGCAGAGCGCCTCATAGTCAACCGTATCTCTCGGGTGCGGCTTGATCAGGACTCTGTAGCCTTGGCAGTATTTTGCAAGGACATCGAGACAGACGCGTTTTCTCGCCTCGATATCAACCGGGTGCGGTTCTGTCAGAAAGCACGCAAACGCCTCTCCCTCCTGAGAGGGCTTTAGCTGCTGCATCAGCGCGTCCGCATCCTCAATAAACGCCTGTATCATCTGTTTTTTCTGCTCAGGAGTAAGCGTCCGTTCGAGCGGCTTTCTCGGCACCTCGACAAAGCGCGGACAGTCCGTCGGCACGACGCTGCGGTCATTGATCTCCATGTCAAGGCAGTACTTTCCCCAGCCATTCATGATAAAGATGAGATTGTGGCGTGAAAACCATGTCTTTAGGCGGAAGTGCCCGTGGTTTGCGACATAGGCGTCGTCAAGATTTTTCAGACAGTCCAGCCCGTCCTCCACCGCATGATAATACAGATGCCTGTAATTCAGATAATAGCCTATCGGGTCGCTGTCGCAGAACACATAGATGTCCTCGTACGCTGCAAAGTCAATGACCTCCATATAGGGCGTCTCGCACTTTGCGAGCTTTTTGGTAAAAATCATACGGTTTATCATATGTTTTAGAATGTTTTTATAATTTTTTCTGTACTTGGCAAGCTCCGGGAAGAAATCCTCCCGCTTCTCATCCAGCGCAATGACATTTTGAAAAATGCCTGTTTTTGTGAGCCTGTCCCCTAGATGCTCAAAGTCCGTGGAGACCGAACTCAGCGCGATATCTGCCTTTTGATACATTGTTTTGGACGTTTCCCGCACCAGCTTCATCTCTTTTAAGACTGCCACATACACATGATAAAACGTATGGCACACATAGATTCTGCTCTTTGTTTTCCTGCTCTGCACTCTCTTCATTCCAAAAATCCTTCCCGTCTGGTATATGCGTACCCCCTCCGCGGCGCGATGAGCGGCGCCGGACTCAGCGGCCCCTCCTGTTCTGGCTGCACTTTCCCGATCATCAGACCCTCGCAGAAGCGGTAGAGCCTGTCAGCCGCCTCCTTGGGATTCCATGCGTGCGCTATCGTCTCATAGGCATGGACGCCCAGCCTTTTTTGCAGCGGCTCATCCTGACACAGTTTCAAAACCTGTTTTCGAAATTCCCGAAATTCAAATAAACGTCCCGTCCTGTAGACCAGCCCATTGTGCCCATGCCTTACAAGATACGGCACTGCCCCGATGCCACTCCCCGCCACGACCGCACAGGCGCTGTTCATCGCTTCGTTCAAAACCGCGCCCCACCCTTCTAAATAATTGCTTGTAAACAAAAATATATTGGCTTCCTCCATAAACCTGCGGACATTCTGCGGCGGCTGGAATCCATGAAACGTAATGCAGTGCCCGAGATGCCAGTCCGCCGCCTGCTTTCTCAACGATTCCTCAAGCGCTCCGCCGCCGACCATATCCAGATGAAACGAAATGCCCTGCTGCGCTAGATACTTTGCTGCCCGCAGCGCGTACTCCGGGTGTTTGAGTTTGAGAAAGCGCCCCGCCCACAACAATCTGACTGCCGGTTTACCGTTCTGGTCAACATGCTGTTTTTGCAAAAATAAGTGATTCAGATCATACGTATGCATCTCAGGAAAATATCCCCACACATATTTTTTGTCAGGATATGCATGAACCAGCTGGAAATCAGAGGCTACATAGGCGCCATGACACAGCAGATACACCGGCGCACTGGCGTACTGTGTATGGTCCTCATACTTTTTCTTCCTGCCACGGGGGGAGACCGACTTCCACTGGCCCTCGCGGTAGAGCCGCTCGCTGGCGCGAATCACGATCTTGCCCGCATTCAGCCGGGGCTTGATATAGCGCTCATCCTCCACGCCCCCAAACACGACCACATCGCTGTCCATAATGCACGCCGCACACGCCTCCGGTTCCTCATAATACAGTCTCAGATAGGGAATCGAGCGGACTTCCTCCCCCCAGCCCATCTTCACCCGGTCCTCCTCCATCGGTGAGGTCTGGATAAAAGCAAATGCCGTGCCCAGCTTTTGGTACAGTTCATTCGACATTGGAATCTGGTGATGATTAATATAATTTGACACAATCGCAAGTTTCATACGCGCGCACTCCCATAGACAATCTCGCGGTACATGTCCAGAAGACACCTGTAATTTGTCTCCGGGTCATGCGTTTTCAGCGCATGCGTCTTTGCATTCGAGGAGAGTGACATTGCCAGCTTGTCATCTTCAAAGATGCGCAGGATACAGTCTTTCATGCGTTTGGTTTTATCCTTGGGATACAGGAAGCCGTCCTTGCCGTCACTGACCAGATTGTGCACACCACCCACGTTGGCACACACCACAGGCACCCCCAACAGCATCGCCTCCCCGACAGAATTCGGTGAATTTTCAATAGCAGACGGGCATAAAAATACATGTGTTTTTAAAAAGCGCGCGCACATCTTGTCAGATTGCAGCCTGCCGACAAACTTAATATGGTCTTGCAGTTTATGCTTCTTAATCTGGCTGAGCAGATACTTGCCGTAACCGGAGAGCTTGATTTTGTCCCGAATGCTGTCGTTTGCTGTGATGACATCGCCAGCCACATAGACCATGGTCTCCTCAAACTCCTCCACCAGCTCCGGCAGAATCTCAAGCACATAGTGCAGTCCCTTGACTGGATAATTTCCTTGGCTGAGGAACAAAGAATAACGCTCGATCTGGTCAATATTCCATGTATCTGCGTAAAAGTCCGAGCGGAGTGTCTCATTCATAAAATGATATTGCGCGTTCGGCGCGAGCTTCTTTGTCATCTCCCTGTCAAAATCCGTCCTTCCAGTGACATGTCCTACGAGTGCGAGCGCCTCCTTCTCATACTCGCCGCGCTTTGCAAATTTCGCCTGCTGGTCATACAGGCCATCCCGCTTGAGGATATCGCGGAATGTCTTTTTCTTCTGTACAGCGCGCGGCAGATCCGCCATGTACACCTCCGCAATCACACTGCACAGGCCCTGTATGCCAATCAGCGTCCGCTCTGGGTGTTGGAACGCCCGTACACACGCGAGGGCATGGGGATACTCCGTGCCAAAAATATGCACAATGTCCGGCTCAAAATCCCTGAGCACCGCCCCGAGACTCTCTTCCATGCCGGCGTCGTAATGCTCTGGATGCACTGTGTCCTCCCTGAAAATATAGTACGTGACACCCTCCGCCTTATCCTTGATAAACGATGCGGTATCCCCCTTCACAAACGAACGGTTTTCTGATTCTGGGAAACAAATAGCAAGTGTTATGTCATTTCTCTCCTGATGGGACACCAGCTTTCCCGCAAGCCCGGACAGCCAGCCCTCCTTGACCACAATCTTCTGCCCCAGACTCTTAGCGATAAACGGGAGCATGATATTACACAACCACAGAACTTTCATCTGAACCCCTCCATATCCCGATTGTTTTTCGGTTTTATTTTTTTAGTTTATACAGTGCCGTCTTGACGCCATTATACATGCCCGACAGCCGCGGACTGCCTGCGGCCGCACTGCGAAGCGGCGCGAGTGTGAGCAGCATCACAAGCCGGTAGTAATCCGCCTTTCTCCTTCCCATATAATGTACCACAATCTCACGGTGCTGCCGCGCAGAACGTTTCTTGTTCTGCGCCGTCTCGGAGTAACCGCCGCCCTCATACGAAGCGACCACCTCAGGCACATAGACAATCCGCGCTTTTTTTATATAATAACACCATAAAAAATGCTCATAGTCCGCCCTGACTGTATAGTCTGGCAGATATCCCCTCTCGTCGAACAGCGTCCGGTGATAGAAGCAGGTCTGGTGGCAGGGAACATTTCTATAGCAGGTGAAATCATTGATTTGGGGCGCTGCATAGATGATGGTATCCAGCGCCTTATGATACAGATTTCCATAATAAATATCTGCTTTCCGCTTATTAATTTCAACCGTTATTCTTTCTAAAACCTGCGTGTCATAAAAGCTGTCTCCCGCATTCAGAAACAGGAAATAATCCCCCGCAGCCAGCTTTACCGCCTGATTCATCGCATCATAAATCCCGTTATCTTTTTGTCTGTGCACATGAATACGGCTGTCCTGATACACCGATGACAACGCCTCGACGGACCCGTCCGACGAGCCGCCATCCTTGACCACCACCTCAAAATTGCGGTAGCTCTGTTCCAGTATACTCTTCACTGTATCACACAGCCGCCGCCCTGCATTGAGACAGACGACGATCACACTATACTTTATTTGCTGCTCCATCTCCTGCGCCTCCAAGCATTTCTTACGATTCATTCTCTCCCCCGTTATTCATACGTGTACCGCTGTGTCTCAAAGAGCCAGCTCTGATACGGTAGCAGTCCCACGCCGTCCTCATGCGCTTTCCATAAAAATACCATAAAATAAAGGATGCACACCGCATAAACAACAGCCGTTATGTGCCTTCGAACCTTCTGTTCTGTAATCTTTTGCAAAATCAGCGGAATCATCAGCAGCTGTGAAATCCCAAAGTAGTAAGAAATCCGCGTAACCACTGGCAGAAAATAGAAAAATGTCCCCGACACAAGCGCCATCAGGTTGAGCTGTCCATAAAACCGCAGCTCCCGGTTTTCACCGCCATCCTTTGCCTGCGTATGCACAAACCAGCCATACAGCGCAAGCGCAAGCAGTGGTCTCAGACTGCTTGCCAGACTGTCAGACAGGCTGGGCGTCTCGAGGTAGACCGTATTTTTGTACGACGGATACAGCACCAGCGCCGCCTTCAAAATCCATCCCTTCCCCGCAAAGCAGAGTGCACTCACAGCAAGCCCCGCCAAGATCTGCCACCTTTTCCACGCAAAAGTAGCAAGATAATACATTGGCAGCACCAGCAGCACCGACTTGTGAAAAAACGCCGCCAGCACAATCCAGAACACAAACTGGATAAAGTCCCGTTCCAGCACATATTTCATGGAGTAGAGCGCCAGCGCCAGCGCCAGATAATAACGGACGGTATTAAATGTCTGAAAGTACAGTCCCAGCATCATAAACAAAAAGAACGTCTGCGAAAAGTCCGCGCTCTGCCGCCAAAATGCTTTCAGGAAAAAATACAGCGTGGCAAACGCAAAGACTGCAAAGACCAGCTCATAGTACTCTCCGCCCGTGATGCCGTACAAAAACCGCACCAGCACATTAAACCCTGCCTCCGTCACGACATATCCACCAACGTACGCCTCGTGTGCCGTCTGCGTATACTGCCTGTAATCATTCCCAATATCAAACCGCAGCGCTGCCACCACGAACAGAATAAGAAATATTGCTGTCATGTACAGCCGGTTTTGAACACTCTTTACAGAACGCCAGCCGCCAGCCCAGACCGGTTCCTCTGCGGCATATGGCTGTATGCGGTATGCCATGGCACAAGTTCCCGCTGCGATAAACATATAGAACACGATCGAAAAAATTCTGTCTGCTGCCACAATCACAATCCCTCTACCGATTTCATTCCCTTTTTCATCAGCGCCAGTGCGTTTTTCATTGGAATCTTCGTACACATCACCTTACCGTGTACTAAGAGAAAACGCACCGACATCAGATAGGCAAAACTTCCATACAGAAAATGGTAGAGCACCCCTCTGTCGATAAAAAACTTGTCATTGTATCCCCTAAACCACGTAGACTCCCGCTCCCGCTCCTCGCCAATCTCAACAGGCACTGCATAGACCGCGAGCCCGTATTTGAGACAATCCTTCAGAAACAGACTGTCCTCACCGTTGCTGTACTTCGCGCCGCCGCCAAATAACAGCGAAAACGTAATGTGGGATGCGTGCAGCTTCTCCCGCCGCACCGCAAAGGAATACGTGGGATACCGCCCCGCATTCCACAGGTGGACACGGTGAAACGCCTCCGTGTAATACGTCGCTCTCGATGCCCCCACACGCATATTAAATAACAGCAAATCCGCCTCGGGATGCGCCTTAAATGCGTCCAAAATGCGCTGCTCATACCCTCTATCATAGACGATATCCTCATCGGAAAACAGTACAATATCCCCCTCGGCGCGCATCAGTGCATTGTTCCTGCTCAGGCCCACCCCTTTTTCCTGAAACTCATAACACTGTATCCGCCTGCCGTTGTGCTGATACTCCTCATAGCCAAAATGGTCTGTCTGGTTCACAATAACCGCATCCGTTTGCAGATGCATACGCTCCGCCAGCGCCGTGATGTCCTGATTCACCGCGGACACTAACACCTGTAATTTCATCCTTCATCACCTCCTTGTCGCAACATCTTCCTATGAGCGCCCCTGCGCATAATAGAACCTTAACCACCATTCCTGCACCCGCACAAGCACTGCACCCACAACCTTACCGCCGCACAGCTGCACATGTGCAATCTCATCCAGCAGCTTCTCCCTGTAGTCCGTGCCAAACGGAATCACCGCCACAAACGCCGCCTCCTGCAAACCACTGATCTCCATCTCTCTGTCATATATTATATAACATTCGTTATTTATCAATCCCCTGCGTCTGATTTCCGCCAGAAACATCGCCGCTTCCTGCCCCTCTGCGGTATCCATCAGCACGATCAGACGGTACTGCTGCGCCAGCATGTTCAGGCTGCGCTCCAGCAGTTCTCCCTGCTGCCGCTCCAGCGTGCTCTCCCCGTCTCCACGCCTGGCAGCCTGGACTGTCATTCCATAGACAGGCAGGCCCAGCCGCACCGTGATATCACGCTTCGTATAAAACGCCGAGCCCAGACAGAACCGGAACGCGGTCACAAAAGCATAAACCGCCGCCGCGATGACTGCGCCAAGTGCTGCCGCCCGCCATCCAAAGTACGGGATTTTCTCCAATGCCGTCTCCTGCTCCCTGATTCTGTAAATCGTATCAAACTCCCGCTTAAGCGCCCCAAACTCCTCCAATGCCATGCCAAGTGCATCCCTGACCGCATCCACCTCTGCGGCATCCTCTCCACGGACAGTGATCGTCAGATATCGCACATCCGATAAGATAGCGGCTGTTATCATCGTTCCAACCTGATCTCTGTCATAGCCTGCGCCCAGAAATTCCATCGCCCTGCCAAGAATCTCATCTCCCTTGACCGCATCATTCCATGTAAACGCATTGTAATAGTCCCTCGCCTTGTACCGCTCCTCATCAAACTCGATATAGTACTCTGTCTCCGATACATAACAAGCGTTTCTTGATGCATTCAGCGCAATAAGCAAATAAAGACCGCTGCCCAAAACGGCACCGGCCACTGCCACTAGAAACAGTTTTGGCAATTTGGTGAGAAACACGGTGAGCATTGCCCTGCTGTCAACTCCCTGCTGCATCCAATTCCCCCTTTAGTCCTTCATTGCGGTCGTCTGGTTCTGGTCTACGCCCTCTGTACTCTCTGCCTGAAACAGAATCTTGAGCGTCAGAAGCATCAGCTTCAAGTCCAGCCACACACTATAATTTTCTATATAAAACAAATCCAGCTTCAGCTTGTCATACGGGGTCGTATTGTACTTTCCATACACCTGTGCATATCCCGCAAGTCCCGCTTTCACTTTCGTCCGAAACGTAAACTCCGGCATGTCCTCCATGTATTGCCGTATGATCTCAGGCCGCTCAGGCCGCGGACCGATAAAGGACATCTCCCCGCACAGGATGTTAAAGAGCTGCGGAAGCTCATCGATCCGCACTTTTCTGATAAATCTGCCAATCGGTGTGATGCGGCTGTCATTCTTGGCGGCAAGCCTTGCCACCCCGTCCTTTTCTGCATCCGTGCGCATACTCCGAAATTTTAGAATTTGAAATTCCTTCATGTCGCGGGTGCACCGCGTCTGCTTATACAAGACAGGCCCGCCGTCATAACACTTGATTGCAATGGCCGTAAGGAGCATAAACGGCGCCGCAAGAAGCATCAGTATCATCGAGCATACAATGTCAATCAGGCGTTTGACCACCCGCTGTTCGATGGTCATCGCGTACTCTCTTGTGAGAAGAATCGGCGTGTCAAAGAGATGGAGCTGGTCTGAACCCTGAATCATAATATCTGGAATTTTGGGCATCATATACACGCGGATTCCTCTGCTGTAACAGAATTTCAACAGCTTGTTGCGAAGCACGGTATCCATATCCCACAGCACCACCCCGTCATAACAGGTCACAATCTCCGCCTTCAGCGCCTCAAATCCCTCACGCTCATATGCACTTTTGATAATGCGGTACTTATCCTTCCTCGTCTCAAACTTCTTTAAAATCTCCTCCGTGGGCCGCCCCCCGCTGATAAACAAAAGATTCTTGGGCGGAAAAAAACGCTGGTAAAGCTTGTGGCTCACAAAAGTCCACCCCGCAGACACCACAATCTGCGCAAGCATCATCAAGATCAAAGGGTACGCTGTGACCAGTCCCAAGGACAACAGGGAAATCTGAAAATACGAGACAATGTTGGCACACAACAGCGAAATCACCTGCGAAAAAAATACATCCATCGGCTTGAGATAGCCCACTTTGAGCCCGCCATACGTCGCAGTAAAAAACAGCAGCAATATAAAATAAACGGCTGCCAAAAGCCAGAAGCCCTTTCTGTGAAAGCTCCTCCACATGCCGCTCTGCATAATGTCATTGTACACCTCATGCCAGACATAGATATATAAAACCGTCTGAAAAACAAGCCCGATCAATGACATCTGTAATATAATTGTCCTCTTTACTGACTCTATCCGTCCCACCCAAAAGCCTCCAAACCGAGATCTCTATAGCCGCCGAAAGACTGCCCTGAATGCCCAGAAAAACATGCAGTACACACTTTCTGCCACAGACAGCCGCTCCTGCCTGCGATAGAGATTCCATATCCGTCTCACCGCAGTCATCTTATTGGATGACAATGTGGCTGTACTTCTTCTATACTTGACCAGATTCCTGTCAATCCCATACCCCGCTCCGTATTTCTTTAAGATCTGCCACCATGTCGCTGTATCCTCACTGGCAATACACGGCATATAAATATCTTCATCTGGTATGATGTTCCTGTCAATCATCACCGTGGACGTAAAAATCGTGGTATTTTTGAGCGCCTGCCTGTAATGAATCTGCTCTGGCACATGCACCACTTTTCCAAGTCCCTTCCCCGAAGTGTCTGCAAACTCGTATCCCATAAATACAAAACCAGCCCTCGGATTCATCATTTCCTGTATCTTACGAAGCTGTTCTAACTGTGTTTCTAACTTCTCAGGAAGCCAGAGATCATCTGCGTCCAAAAAGCACAGATACTGCCCGCATGCCTCCTGCACGCCGCGGTTTCTCGCCTTTGCAGTACCGCCGTTTTCCTCCTGCACAACCAGCCGGAGCCGCTCATCCCTGGCGCATTCCTGCCGTATGATCTCCCTGCTGTTGTCCTGCGAACAGTCATCCACCAGCAAGAGCTCCCACGCGCGGTATGTCTGCGCCTGCACGGAATAAATGGTTTCTGCAATAAACGCCCCCGCATTGTAGACCGGAACCACGATGCTCACAAGACCGCTCTCTCTCCTATCCATACTAAAATTCTTCCTTCACAAGATACTTGGGCCTGTCCTTTACTTCCATGTACATCTTGCTCATATACTGCCCCATAATGCCAAGGCACAACAGCTGTACGCCGCCAATCAGCGAGATAATGCACATCATGGAAGGCCATCCCGCGACAGGGTCCCCGTAAATCAGCGCTTTGACAAAGATAAAGATCATAAACACAAAAGCGACCAGACAGAATAACATTCCAAACACCGAGGCAATGGAGAGCGGCGCCGTAGAAAAAGCCATAATCCCATCTAACGAGTACAGAAACAGCTTCCAGAAAGACCACTTGGTCTCCCCTGCCACGCGCTGTACATTCTCGTATTCAATCCACTTCGTCCGAAATCCAACCCATCCAAAAATTCCCTTCGAGAACCGGTTGTACTCCCGCATCGCCAGAATGGCATCTGTCACCTGCCTCGTCATCAGGCGGTAATCCCGCGCGCCGTCCACAATCTCTGTCTTCGATATCTTCCGCATCAGCCCATAAAAGCGCCTTGCAAAGAAGGAGCGGATCGGCGGCTCTCCCTTCCTGTCTACACGTCTCGTCGCAACGGAATCATAGCCCTCTTCTATATAACGGTACATCTCGGGCAGGATTGCGGGAGGGTCCTGCAAGTCTGCATCCATCAGCACCGTATAGTCCCCGGATGCCTTCTCAAGCCCAGCGATGATGGCAGCCTCCTTGCCAAAATTTCTTGAAAAGGAGACAAGATGCACGCGGTCATCCTTGTCTCTGAGCGCTCTCACCGCATCGATTGTACCATCCTTTGACCCGTCATCCACAAATATAAATTCAAACTCCACATCCTTCTCATGAAAAAAAGTCTCCTGTTTCACGGTTTCTGCGTAAAAAAACGGTATACTTTTCTCCTCGTTATAGCATGGCACTATAATACTCAAAATTTTGGTATCTGCCTTCAACTGTCTCTTCCTCCCATTCCCAATTCAATCCCATGAATCCATCGCCGGCATGGCATGTTCCACCAACTTCTCTATGACCTCCGTATTTGTCGGTCTGCTCGTGCCATCGCCGTATATTTCCTGAAATACGCTCTTCAAAGTCTCTGGATTTCCATTGGTCCATGCAGTTTCTATCGCATTTCGTATCGCACGTTCCACCTGTTTGTCTGTCGTATCAAAACGCTTTGCCACCTCAGGATACAAGCGTTTTGTGACCGAGGCCAGGACCTCAGGCTCATAAAAAGCGATACAGACTGCCTCCCGCAGATAGCGGTACCCTTTTTGCCTTGCCTGAAATCCACATTTCACCATATGGTATGTAGTTCGCCCAAACACACTCACTCTCGAACACTCATCATCCATATTTCTTTAATCACACCCTAATTTGCTTTCTTCCTCAGTCATCTCCTCACAAATCTTTATAGTCTGGCATCCTCCACATTTTCCCTGAACCAGTCGTAGGCAAGCTGCACGCCCTCCTCGAGCTCAATCTTATGCGTCCAGCCAAGATTGTGCAGTTTCGTCACATCCGTCAGCTTTCGCGGTGTCCCGTCAGGCATTTCTTTGTTCCAGACAATCTCGCCTTCATACCCTACTACGCGGCGGACAATCTCCGCCAGCTCACGAATCGTCACTTCCTTGCCTGTGCCGATATTCACATGCTGTTCCCCGTCATAATGTTCGAGCAGAAAGACACAGGCATCTGCCATATCGTCCACATGCAAAAATTCGCGCAGCGGTGTACCTGTCCCCCACAGCTCTACACTCGGCGCGTTGTTGACTTTTGCATCATGAAATTTTCGGATGATCGCCGGCATCACATGCGAGCCCGACAGATCATAATTGTCATAAGGCCCATACAGGTTCGTCGGCATACAGCTGATAAAGTCATCTCCATACTGCCGCTTAAAGAACTTGCACATCTCAAGCCCGGCAATCTTTGCGACCGCATACGCCTCGTTCGTCTCCTCAAGCGGTCCTGTCAGAAGCGCATCCTCCGGGATTGGCTGGGGCGCCATCTTGGGATAAATGCAGGTGCTCCCGAGAAAAAGCAGCTTTTTCACCCCAAAATCATGACAGCATTTGACCACATTACATTGAATCTGCATATTCTCGTAGGCAAATTCTGCCGGCGCCGTATTGTTGGCATTGATGCCGCCGACCTTTGCCGCCGCAAGCACCACTACATCCGGCCGCTGCTCTGCAAAAAAATCTCTCACTGCCTGCTGGCTTGTAAGGTCGAGCTCCTTGTGCGTCCTACAGATCAGGTTGGTGTATCCCTTCTCCTCAAGATTTCTGACAATAGCAGAGCCCACAAGTCCCCGGTGCCCTGCTACATAGATTTTATCTGACTTATTCATCATTTCCTCCGTTCTTTTGCCGGTACGCTGCGCATGAGATTCCTGCGACCTCACGCAGATCGGCGTCCATCATCATAGAGACAAGCCCGCGGAAATCCACTTTTCTCTTCCATCCAAGCTCTTTTTCCGCCTTCGATGCATTTCCCCACAGAAACTCCACTTCTGCCGGGCGGTAAAACTCAGGATTGACATCCACAAGCAGTTTTCCACTTTTCATGTCATATCCTTTCTCATGAACGCCTTCCCCCTCCCAGCGGATGCTGATCCCAAGCTCTGCAAATGCTGCCTCGACAAACTGGCGTACGGTATGCGTCTCATTCGTAGCGAGCACATAATCGCCGGGTGCCTTCTGCTGAAGCATCAGCCACATGCCTTCCACATAATCACCGGCATATCCCCAGTCACGCTTTGCATTCATATTCCCAAGAGAAATCTTCTCCTGCTTACCGGCAACAATATTGGCGATGGCAAGGGTAATCTTTCTCGTGACAAAATTCTCACCGCGCCTTGGGGACTCGTGATTGAATAAAATACCATTGCACGCAAACATATTGTAGGATTCCCTGTAATTGACCGTAATCCAGTACGAGTAGAGCTTCGCCACGCCATAGGGGCTCTTGGGATAAAACGGCGTCTCCTCACTCTGCGGCGCTGTCTCCGGCAGTCCGCCAAAAAGCTCTGAGGTTGAAGCCTGATAATAACGACAGTTTCCGCCATTTACGCGGATTGCCTCTAGCAGCTTCAACGTGCTCACGCCCGTCGCGTCCGCAGTGTACTCCGGCACTTCAAAGGACACCCCCACATGCGACTGCGCAGCGAGATTATAGACCTCTGTCGGACGGATTTCCCCGATAATACGCATCAGGTTGGAGGAGTCTGTCGTATCTGCAAAATGCAGGAAAAATTTGACTTTGTAATACTCTGATTTGATCAGATGGTCAATGCGCATCGTGTTCGAAATGCTGTGTCTTCTGATCAATCCATGCACTTCATATCCTTTTGCGAGCAAAAACTCTGCAAGATACGAACCATCCTGTCCTGTGATTCCTGTGATCAATGCTATATTATTCATATATGCCCTATTTCCTTTCCCACTTCCAATATATTCCTTTTTACTTTCTTAGTATACAGAACCTTTCTCAAATTGACAAGCTCTTTATATAGTCCGCGATCGCCTTTTCCCAATCCGCAAACCGGTAGTCTGTCGTCAGCCGCAGCATATAGTTGTCCAGCACGGAGTACGCCGGTCTTGGCGCCACGATTCCTGTTGTATTTTTGTCATACTCCTCTGTCGTAACAGTCTCCACCACCGTAGAAATCCCCGCAAGCCCGTAAAACGCCCGCGTGAAATCTGCCCAGTTTGTGACTCCCTCGCAAGTACCATGAAAGACACCGAAATTATCCGTCGGAAGCAGATGCGCAATCATTCCCGCAAGCTCATCCGCGCTGGTGGGGGAGCCAAACTGGTCTCCAACCACAGTCACCTTGTCATGGTTCTTCGCCAGTCCAAGCATGGTTTTCACAAAATTCTTTCCATCGCCATACAGCCATGCGGTGCGGACAATAAAGTATTCCTTGGCAAACTCTTTTACAAAATACTCTCCCGCAAGCTTTGTTTTTCCATATACAGTTTTGGGCGCCGTGGCATCAAACTCTGTGTAGGGGGTGCTGGCATGTCCGTCAAACACATAATCTGTAGAAATATGCATCAGCTTCGCATGAACTCTTGACGCCGCAATACTCAGATTCCTCGGGCCAATCGCATTGATCTTATAGGCGTTGTCAACATCGGTCTCACAGGCATTGACATTGGTGTGCGCTGCACAGTTTATAATCGCATACGGTTTTACCTCAGACACAAACTTGTCCACCGCCTCAATCTGCGTGATGTCAAGCTCCGCCACATCGGTATTCACGCATTCATACTCAGTACTGTTTTGATAGATTTTGTTGATTGCACGCCCCAGCTGTCCATTGCAGCCGGTGACGATAATTTTTTTGCTCGCACTCATCTTCTCCTGTTTCCTTTCGTTCTATATTATCTTTTCTCATATAAATAAAGTCTATTCATCAAAGTAGGAGGAATACACCCTTCCTCCTACTCACCCAATCCATTCTCTATGACACGAACCATGGCTGCCAAAGCCTCATTTTCGTCGGAGCCTTCACAGAACAGCTCGATCTCATCCCCGCTCTTGATACATGCGCCCAGCACACTCAGCACACTCTTTGCATTCGCTGTATTCCCGCGGAAAGTAAATGTTATATGCGAGCTAAACTGCATTGCTTCCTTGCACAAGATTCCTGCCGGGCGCAGATGCAGACCCGTAGGATTTTTAATAACCACCTTCTGACCAACCATATCTTTCGCACCTCCTGTACTTCTCTGGTCACAGCATCACATTTTGTATCAGCTCTGCCAGCTCCCGCGCCTCTCTCTCAATCATCCGCTGGTCTTTGCCCTCGATCATCACGCGCACGAGCGGCTCCGTACCCGAAGGGCGGATCAAAACTCTGCCTTCATCTGCAAATTTTGCGTTCACATGTTCGATTGCCTCTGCAATCTCTGTGTATTCCATATAACTGTTTTTCTTGTGATTTGGCACCTTTGCTCCCACAAGCGCCTGCGGGTATACGGTCATGACCGCCGCAAGCTCCGAGAGGGGTTTGCCCGTCTCCACCATAACCTGCAACAGATGCAGCGCGCTGAGCAGTCCGTCACCCGTTGTATTCTCATCTAGGAAAATAATGTGTCCCGACTGTTCCCCGCCAAGATTTGCCCCGATCTCAAGCATCCGCTCCATCACATAGCGGTCTCCGACTGTCGTCTGCTCGATATGGATGCCATGCTCCTTTCCCATGCGGAAAAATCCAAGGTTGCTCATCACTGTAGCAACGATTGTATTATCTTTTAACGTCCCTTTCTCCTTCATATGGTTGCCGACGATCGCCATGATCACATCCCCGTCAACCTGATTTCCATTTTCATCGACAGCGAGCAGCCTGTCGGCATCGCCGTCAAACGCCAGCCCCACATTCGCCTTCTCATACACGACGCGCGCCTGCAATTCCTCCATGTGCGTAGAACCGCAGTTCGCATTGATATTCGTGCCGTCTGGATTATTGTGTATGGCCACAATCTCTGCGCCAAGCTCCTTGAGCGTCTCCACAGAAGTATAGTAAGAAGCGCCCTCCGCACAGTCCACCACAATCTTCATACCGCTCAAATCCACAGGAACCGCCTGCACCGTATGATTGATATACTCCTCCCTCGCGTCTGTGCGGTACTTGATCTTCCCCACACTCGGCCCCGTCGGAAACTGGATATCTTTCATGCCGTTTCGAATCAGCGCCTCGATCTCATCCTCCATTGAATCCGGCAGCTTAAAGCCTTTTCCGTCAAAAAATTTGATGCCGTTAAACTCCACTGGATTGTGCGATGCCGAGATCACGACTCCCGCATCCACTCTGTACTTCTGTGTCAGATAGGCAATCGCCGGCGTGGGCACAACCCCCACATACACCACATTCGCCCCGACAGAGCAGGCGCCTGCCATCAGGGCATTCGCCAGCATATCCCCTGAGATCCGCGTATCACAGCCCACCATGATTGTCGGCTTATGCGCGTTCTCCTTCGAGAGCACATACGCTCCTGCCTGCCCTAACTGCATCGCCAAAAGCGGTGTCAGCTCATCATTTGCTACTCCTCTGACGCCATCTGTTCCAAATAATCTAGCCATTTGTTTCCATCCTCCAAAACTTATTCATTATTATTGTTCGTGCTGATATCATTATTATTCATCTCTTCACTCGGTTCCTGCTCTATTTCCTCCAAAACCACAGTCATCTGGTAAGGTTTTTCCAAGGTGACCGTATCCGGCAGATTAAATGTCAGCTCTCCCTGATAGACACCTGCACTCCATTCCGGCAGCTCGAGCTTCTGTAGGAGACTGTCCATATCGACCACGCCGATCACGCTCTCCTCCATCACAGCATCCACTGCCGCTCTCGTTCCCGATATGCGGATTGTATAGTTCTCCTGCTCCTTGGCTTCTTTTAGCGTCACGTTCAGATTTTCAGGTTTGTTGCCAGCGGCAAAACCAGCCGCAAAATTTCTGGAAGGCACTTTCAGCTCTTTGGTCACAAGCTGCTCGATGCCGACCGTCACACTCACATTGCCATTGAAACTGCTGTCGGCAAACTGCACGCCTGTCGGCAGATACTTCTTGATATTGACAATCGCCGTCTTGCTCTCCGTCAGATCTTCCACGCTGAGCGCAGGGTCTGACACGACAATTCTGGAAACACCGTCTAATACGCTGCTTCTGCCTGCGATCACCACCGTCTCGGGCACGCTGACCATCTCGCCGTTGACCACATAGCCCGATGCAGGCTCATCTGGCACCACAAAACTCAGAGGAACAATCTTTGTCGCAAGGATAGACACTGCCACATCCACTGTCGTGATATTGAGCTTAATGGAATTGTTTCGGATCTCATTGCCCGCCGCATCATAAATCTTCAAGTCCGCTGTCGTATTGATATCTGACGAGTAGCCATTGATGTTGATGACCGCCTCAATATGGTCAATCTGGTTAATCAGGGACTCTGGTCCAGAATAGCGCACGACATTCTGGCTCGGTGTGATACCCCCAACCACATAACCTGATGCAGGCTCTCCTGTAGTCGATACATTGATCACCTTCTGGTCACGGTCCATCTTCTCGATCGCAAGCTTCACATTGTCAATATTCGTCCTAAATTCCAGCTCTGAATTGTTGCGCGTGCTCGACACCCGGATTCCCACCGTATTCATAAACGTCAGCTCAGACATATCCGCGACCGCTTTCAAATCATCTCTTGTCACATAGTCAAACACAGAACTTTTGCCGATCGCTGTGACATTGACGGTGTCTGTCCCGTCCAGCACCTCATAGACCTTGCCCTCATTCGTGATGAGGTCTGCATTGATGATCTCTACTGGAATATTGTTAAAGACTTTTTTCTCCACCGGATCGGTAATGCTGTCCACCATAAACCACAGACCGCAGGATATGACGACTGCCAACAGCTTGAGCCCAATATTGTTTGTGATCATGCCAACTGCTTTCTTCAAGATACTACTTTTCATCCTTAGCCCTACCTTTCCAGAGCCTGCGCTTCTTATTGTCCTCCACTTCTTTATTCTGTATCATACTGATCTTCTCCCGCAGCCCGTTCGCGTCAAGATTGCGGTAGAGTTTTCCCTCATAGGTGACGCTGACATGCCCTGTCTCCTCCGATACAATGATCGTGAGTGCGTCGGTGACTTCGGAGATTCCGATGCCTGCGCGGTGTCTGGTTCCCAGTTCCTTGCTGATGCCCATATTGTCAGACAAGGGCAGATAGCAGGTCGCCGACACAATCCGGTTTCCCCGTATGATCACCGCACCATCGTGAAGCGGCGTATTATGTTCAAAGATATTGATGATCAGCTGGCTGGAAATCAGCCCATCCACCTCAATACCGGTTCTCTCGTACTCTGTGAGCAGCACATTCTGCTCGATCACCATCAATGCCCCTGTCTTGACCTTGCCCATCTCAAAGCTTGCCTTGACCAGATCATTGACTGTCTTGTCTGAGAAGCGCTCATCGGTCGGCTTTTCAAACGTGATCACATTCGTGATAAAACTTTTTCTGCCAAGCTCCTCCAAAGCATGCCGCAGCTCCGGCTGTAGGACAACAATCACCGCAATCACTGCAAGGCTCAGCACATTCTGCACAATCCAGACAATCGTGTGCATTTTGAAAAAGACTGCCAGCAGAATAAATGCCATAATAATCATGATTCCCTTCATGAGCAGCCACACCTTCGTGTGCTTTGCCCATGCCATGATTTGATACAGTAAAAAGGATATAATGATAACCTCCACTATATCCTCCCACCTGATGTTAAAACTGCGCAGAGAAAAAGTCTCCGCCATTGAACTAAGACGTTCAAGAATCATATCCATTTGATCCATCCCTCTTATCTATCCCTCTTCTGCTCTCTGACTGCCTTTTCGGGTACTCTGATTGTCTTCACCCTTTTTTGTGGCGCCGCCACCGTATTCTTTGGAACTGCTTTCACATAATAGTAATACTCGTCATCCTCAAACTGCACATACTCTGTCCGCGAATAGTCTACATTAAAGACAAAAAATTCCAAAATTTTCGCCAAAATCACTGACAGGACACTGCCGACGATCAATCCCATAATGGAAAGTTTCGTATTATACATCAGATCTCCAAACAAAAGAACCAGCACATCAAGAAGTGCCCCTGTAATGATCGCGATCGTCCATGCATAATCAACACTGAGTCTTCTGATAAAATAGACGACAATCAACGTGCCGACAAAAGCCGCCAATGTCACATACATTGTTTTATTGTCCAGCATGCCATCAATAATATATCGAAATTTTTCCAGCGCGCCATCCTCCTCAAAAGTACTGAGAATCGACGCGCTTTCAATCATATATCCTATTGTATAGTACACAATTGCCCCGCTCGCCACGGAAACTGCCGAAAACGGAGTTCCTGCGAGTCCCACTGCAATCGGCATTACATAAGGAATCTTTAATACGAAACACAATGGTGTCAGCAGTACTGCTATTGTATCCTTTGGCGAAAAACGAAAATAGAGAATAAAAAGCAGCAAAAACACCACCAGCATAATCAGTGCACACTCCATCGAAAATTTATACAAATGACCAAGTGTTACTGCCGCAGCCGCAACCACAATAAAATTCATCGGAAGAAATGAACACATGAGTGCCAGCACCAGCACGACTGCCGATTTTTTCAGTTCACTCATATAACCGATACTGCTGTTGATCATCACCAACGTCACCAGTGCCAGAAAAAACTTAAAAACAGGCGTAAGATACAATTCATATTTACTGTAAAATTTTTTCAACTGTTCCCTAAAAACCAATAGGTCTGTCATAATTATTTCCTCTCTAGCCTTACTTTAAATCTCTGCTCTTCATCTCCCTTTCATACATATAGGAGAGTTTTTTGAGATTGTTGTAATATGTTTTAAGGCTTTTTCTAGCCTTTGTATACCGATAGGTATAAACCCCGTATGCAATAAATGCATACGTCGCCGTAAAGATCAGATAATAAATAATCACGGACTTCGCAAACTCCAGCAGATCCATCTTGTAAATCTCTGCCATAAACACTTCAAAATCGTATAAAATAAACATTGCAAATAAAAGGACATATGCAATTGTCGCACTGATAATAGACTTAATGACCTGCAATCCAATATAATCTCCACGAAAATAATTGCCAATTGCAACGTTCTTTCTTCCTTCTTCGGCCTCATAACACGCCATCTTGGTCATTAATCTTATTCTTTCCTCATTTAACATACCTTTTTTCCTTCAGCAATTCTACTCACGCTCTGTCAGCCGATGCATGTCATCTGTCCAAGAAGCGCATCTTGTTTCCCGACGGCTGCGTTTTCTTAGGCTCTGCATGGACTGCCTTTGGCTTCTCCATAACACTAGACAGATTGTTCGTCATCTCACGTTTGCATTTCTCACAGTACTTTCCTGAGCGAATCATCTCCCCGCAGTTCTCACAGGGAATCTTCACTGGCGAATCCGCTGTAAACTCCAGACGCTCCTCTCTGATCCACTGCTGGATCTGACCTGGATCAATCTCACATGCCTCCGATACATCTTTGATCCCCGCAGTACGGTTCTCGCGAATGTATTTCTTTACTTCCTGAAACTTCTGTTCAAGCTTTTCCCTGCAGGCGGGGCAGATTGGAGCACCCATGATGTGATTAAATAGTTTTCCGCATTTTCTGCAATTCCTTACGTTCATAGAAATCCCTCCACTTAAATTTATATTCCTACATTCCCTCTCCGATGCAGAGTGCAATGAAATAAACCGACTTCACTCCATGCCGCTTTAGCTCCAAGGCAACAGCATCCAAAGTACTACCCGTCGTATAAATATCGTCTATAAGGATAGTTTTATTTAATTTTACAACATTTGTGCTAATATTGAAAGCCTTTTTCAAATTATTTTGTCTTTCCTGTATTGTAAGTTCTTTTTGAGGAACTGTTTTCCGGCTTCTCTGAACCAGTTTATCATACATCGGAATCCCTGTAAGCCTTGACAACTCTGCCGCGACAAGCTCCGCCTGATTATATCCCCGGCATCTGAGCCTGGATGGATGTATCGGCACCGGAATAATCGCATCTGCATCCATCAACAGGATCTCATGCGAAAGCCATCTACAGATCTCCTGCGCATAAAAAGCCGCATACTCGCAGCGTCCGCCATACTTGAACCGGTAAACACTCTTTCTCATACTCTGGTAATCATAGAGTGCATAACCATAGTCATAGACATGCCTGCGCCGCTGACAATCTGCACAAAACTCCTGTCCATCACCCATAAGCTGTTTTCCGCAGCGTCTGCATCGCGGTTCCACAATATATTGCGGTTTTGCCGCACACTGTCTACAGATCAACCCTTCTCCAACTGGAATAAGATCATCGCACACGGGGCACCTTCTTGGAAAAACCATATTGCACAATACATCCCTCAGTCGGGTTCCTGATTCATGATCTCGCATATTCTTTCCCTTAAACCTGTATATCGTTTCTGCTCACTCTCATTTGCTATCATCTGATTCACTGTCTCTTTGCTGCCAAGTATTGTCACACAGTTTTTTGCCCTCGTGACTCCAGTGTAAAGCAAGTTCCGGTTCAGAAGCATTCTCGGGCCAGTCAGCAGCGGCATCAGCACTGCCGGGTACTCACTGCCCTGTGACTTGTGTATCGTGAGCGCATAAGCCAGTTCAATCTCATCCAATCCATTGATCGCATAGGTGACTCTTCTTAGATCATCGTACTCCACCACCACCGTCTTTGCCGTTTCGTTAATCTCTTTTATGATGCCCACATCTCCATTAAATACACCCTGCCCGCTGTCCACTGCGATACCATACTTGCTGACAATCTCCCACTCCAACTGATAATTATTCTTAATCTGCATCACTTTATCGCCAAGTCGGAATACACCATCACCATGTGCCAGTTCAAGTTTCTCCGGCGACGGCGGATTGAGATACTGCTGCAAGATCCCGTTGAGCGTCTCCACACCGAGCGCACCCTTGCGCATCGGCGTAAGCACCTGAATATCAAACATTCCAGCATTGACATATTTGGGCAGTTTTTCTGTTATCAACAAAATCATATGCTTGTAGATTACATTGACATTATCCCGCTCCAAAAAGAAAAAATCCTTACTTTTATTATCCAGCTTGATAGGCTTTCCCTCATTAATAAAATGTGCATTCACTACAATGTCGCTCTCACCAGCCTGCCGGAAAATTTTTGACAACACCACAGTAGCAATACACTGACTCTCCATCAAGTCCTTCAAAACCTGTCCCGGACCAACAGACGGGAGCTGGTTCCTGTCACCAACCATCACCAGCCTCGTACCGGGCGCGATCGCCTTTAGCAGTGACTGGAATAAATGAATGTCCACCATCGACATCTCATCAATAATGATGACATCTGCTTCTAGTGGATTCAGTTCATTCTTCTCAAAATGTACTGCCGCCTGCCTGTCATCTGACATACTGCCATTGAGCTCCAATAAGCGATGAATTGTTTTTGCCTCAAATCCAGTTGCCTCGGTCATGCGCTTCGCTGCCCTGCCTGTTGGCGCCGCCAGAAATATATCCATTCCCTCCTGTTCAAAATAACGAATAATCATATTGATGGTTGTCGTTTTGCCTGTGCCCGGTCCTCCTGACAGGATAAAAATCCCATTCTGTACTGCCTCAATCACTGCCCTGCGCTGCAACCCATCTAACTGCATTTGACTGGCCTCTTCCATCTGACGAATCTTGTTCTCAAGGCGATCCAACTCCGTCCTGGTAAACCGCTGAGCTCCATCAAACGCCTGCTGAAGCTCATACAGCATTCTGGCACAATTAAGCTCCGCATAATAATAACTCATTCCATAGATGCACCTTATATCTGTTTCCTTCTCCTTGATCACTAGCTTTTTTTCTATCGCAAGATTTGCGATCTGCGGTGCGATCTGTTCTGGCAGCAGTCCAAGCATAGCACAAGCCCGTTCCAAGAGAAGCTCCTCCGGGAGATAGACATGTCCCTCCGCCCCCGCCTGCAACAAAGTATAGAGTATTCCGCTTCGAATCCTGTAGTCTGAATCTGTATGTATCCCAATGCGCGATGCAATTTCGTCGGCAATACGAAAACCGATTCCAGTGATATCCTCTGCCATCTTATATGGATTCTCCTGCATAATTTTATATAATTTCATCCCATACTGTTTATAGATTTTAAGTGCGAGCGTATTTGAGATTCCATACTTCTGCAAGAAAATCATGGCATCCCTCGCATCTTTTTTCTCCTCTACCTGCTCTGCGATCTCTCTCGCTTTCCGATTGCTGATTCCCTTGACCTCTGCCAGCCGATGTGGTTCCTCCTCGATAATCCGAAAGGTATCCTCCCCAAAATGACGCACAATGCGGGCTGCGAGTGCTGCACCGACCCCCTTGACTGCACCGGATCCAAGATAACGTTCCATAGCAACTTTATCCTCTGGCGCAATCACACTAAAATGTTCCACTCGAAACTGCTTTCCATATACGGTATGATCTACATATACGCCTTGTGCCTCTATACTCTCGCCCTCATCCAAATCTGTAAAAATCCCTGTACATGTAATCTCCAGCTCCTCCACCTTGAGATTGATTACGCCATATCCATCCTCAGGATTTTTATATATAATATGCTCGACAAAGCCCTTCAGTTTCTCCAAGATGCCCGCTCCTCCATAAAGCAAAAGCCGACCTGTTCATACAAACAAGGTCGGCTGATTTTCATACTTATACCCCTTGCGCGCTTTGGCACGCACACCAATCAATGGTTTGAAAGTGCTTTCCATTCAAACTTATTCCTCTAAAAGCTCCTCCGGCTGCACTACGCCAATGCCGTAATTGCGTTTCATCTGCTCATACAGGGTATTTGCCAGTCCCAGCCCATCACCATCTGTCACTTGGCCGCACAGTTCCTGCACCGCAAAATCTTTAAAATAATCTACCATTTTTGAGGCATATCCATCTTCCTGATCGTCTGAAAAAACCTTCGCCGTCTTCATCATAGACTGAAAGACCTGCTCCACAAAATACGACTCAAATTCCTTGCATGCCTCTTTTAGTTCTTTTTCCTCCGCCGATGCACTGCTGCTTGAAAGTTTATTCTGCAATGTATCCGCCTTGTTTTTTGAAGCCTGACTTGTCATCATATAATCTGCATATGTAGATCCTACTCCACCGATATCCATCTTCTGTTACCCCCTGCTTATCTCTTCAGTTGGTTTGCCTGCTGAAGCATCTCATCTGAGGTAGTGATCACCTTGGAATTTACTTCATAAGCTCTCTGTGCCACGATCAGATTTACCATCTCATCCGCAATCTGTACATTGGAGCCTTCCAGGTATCCCTGAATCATCTTTGTCTTTGTCAGATTTTCATTTTCAGCTTCATTCATCGCCTCTCCGCTCGCTGCGGTCTCAGAGTACAAGCTGTCGCCCTCTCTGTACAAACCTGCGGGATTGTTGAACTGCCACAGTCCAATGCGAATCCCCAGACTCTGCGGCACACCTTTTTCATCTGGATAGTACAGCATACCATCGTTGCGTCCAACTGAGATCTTGCTGGCAACCATATCATCATCCTCAAGAACAATCGGTTCTCCCTCCGAGTTCAACACCGGAAGCCCGTCTGTCGTTTCCAGCGTCAATCCCTCTGTGCCCACTGCAAATACAAAATTACCATTTCTGGTATAAAAAGTCTCGCCATCCGCGCCCCGGATACCAAAGAAGCCGCGCCCATTCAATGCGAAGTTTGACTCGCCCGGTGTCTCTAACAGACTTCCGTCTGTAAAGATCGCTGTGATCGCATTGTTGCGCACACCCAGACCTACCTCTGTACCGATCGGCTTGTTCTCGCCGTTTGCGGTCGTGGTCTTTGTCTGTATTGTCTGGTATAAAAGTGATTTAAACTCCATCACTTCCGCCTTGTATCCCGTCGTGTTTACATTGGCTAGATTGTTGGAAATATTATCTACATTCAGCTGCTGTGCAATCATGCCTGTTGCACCTGTCCATAATGACCGTACCATTTACCGTTCCCTCCTACACTCTGTTTCCCTTATACTTTGCTTAACGTCATTGTCTTCTCAAGCGTGTCATCAAATGTCGTCAGCATCTTCTGGTTTGACTCATACTGCCGTGAAATCGTGATCATGTTTACCATTTCCTTGACAACAGACGCATTGGACATTTCAAGGAATCCCTGAAATACTTCTGCTTTTTCCGGTTCGATTTCCACCGCACCTTCCGTGGCATCCCACATCGTCTCCCCATAATGGGTCAGATAATTGGTATCCTCAAAATCCGATAGTTTCAGGCTTGCCACAAGTCTATCGTCCTGAAAAATATTTCCAGCGCGGTCAAACACTGTGGAACCCGCCGTGGTAGAGAGCTGGATTCTGCCATTCTCACCGAGAACATAGTCGCCGTCCTTTGTCACCAGATAGCCGTCCTTTGTGATGGTAAATCCGCCATCCCTCGTATATTTTGTAGAGGTCTCTCCCGCTTTATTGGTAAATTCTATATTGAAAAATCCCTTCCCGCCAATCGCCAGATCAAATGTGTTTTCCGTCGTTCTAAACGACCCCTGTGAAAAATCTGTGTAGGTCTCACCGATTTTTACCCCCAGACTCATGTTCCCAAGTTTTTTAGGGGTGTTGGGCGTCTCAGTCCAGTCTTTGATTTTTACTGCCATCACATCCGAATATGCCTGACTTGTCGAACCTTCCTTCTTAAAGCCGACAGTGTTGACATTCGCCAGACTGTTTGACATAATGTCCATTCTGTACTGTTCATTCAACATGCCGGTATATGATGTATATAGACCTCTAAGCATAAGCTCCTCCTAATTTGCACTTCCGGTTCAACATGCTGTCAAAGACCGCCTCCGCCAATCACTCATCCCTGCCGCCTGCCAGAAACTCCACATACTTGCCTGTGCCGATGGCAACTGCCGTCATAGGGTCTTCCGCAGTCATTGTATTGATTCCTGTTCTGGACTCAATCAGGTCTTCTAACCCGCAGAGCAGGCTGCCGCCTCCTGTGAGCACGATTCCTCTGTCTGCGATATCCGCTGCCAGCTCAGGCGGTGTCTTCTCCAGCACACTGTGTATCGTATCAATGATCTGGGAAGTCGTCTCGCGCAGCGCCTCCTCTGTCTCGTCGGAGGATACCCTGATCGTCTTAGGCAGACCTGTCACGAGGTTGCGCCCCCTGACATCCATATAATCGACTTCTGGTCTCTTAAATGCTGAACCTATTTTAATTTTAATATCTTCTGCTGTTCTCTCACCAATCAATAGATTGTGTTTCTTTCTCATATATCTGACGATCGCTTCATCGAAGTCATCGCCTGCGACCTTAATGGATGCACTGACCACCGTGCCGCCCAGAGAGATCACCGCGATATCCGAGGTACCGCCGCCGATATCGACAATCATGTTCCCGCAGGGTTTTGAAATATCAATGCCGGCACCGATCGCTGCGGCAATCGGCTCCTCTATGATCTTGACATCCCGCGCGCCCGCCTGATACGTCGCATCCTCAACCGCTTTCTTCTCCACCTCCGTGACACCGCTTGGCACACAGACGGCAATGATCGGTTTCCTGAATGTCTTCCTGCCCAGCGCCTTCTGAATAAAGTGCTTCATCATCTGCTCTGTCACTTTATAATCAGAAATAACGCCCTGCCTGAGTGGTCTGACTGCCACGATATTGCCCGGCGTCCTGCCCAGCATCAGACGTGCATCCTCTCCGATGGCTTTAATCTTCTGTGTATCTCTGTCAAAGGCAACAACTGAAGGCTCCTTCAGCACGACGCCCTTTCCTCTGATGTAAACTAAAATACTTGCGGTTCCAAGGTCGATTCCTATATCTGTGTATTGCATGGCTGTGTGCCCCTTTCTTTCTGATCAAATTTGTTTAAAACGGTACCATCCTGCTATTTATCATGAGTTCTGTCTCATCTTCTACTGATAATTTAGTATTCCCATAACAGTTATATCTATTTACTGCAATGACATACTATAACTAAGCCATTATACCCTAATTTAACCAATTTTCAAAGGGGTTTCACACTTTTTTTACAATAAAAACTTTGGAAACCTCAAAAAATGCCATCAAAACCGATTTACATGAACTATATCGGTCATTTTTTCACAATACTTTAGTTATT
>VSNR01000020.1 GCA_009774345.1 Lachnospiraceae bacterium
GCATAGTTTTCCAGTTATTATTTCTTTATTTTTAATCTTTTTTAGTCTTTTTATGTTATTATGCTTATTTTTTAATCTCATTAATTGTAATATTATACTAAATATATTTTTGTTTTTTCTGTAATTATAGTCAATATTACATATGCCTTTAATCTATATTTTTAACTCTTTTTAATTCAAATATGATTTATCCAAACACGCTGGAATGATCTGAACAAATATGATAAAATAAATTAAGACATATTTAAGGAGTAAGAAAACTTATGTACCTCGTATCCGTCTATTTCGACCCTGCCGCCACCAGAAGGCTGCAGGCATTTATCGACCAGATCGCCGCTGCATCTGGCAATCACTATATGACCGAAAAGGATGTGCCGCCGCATCTGACCCTCTCCGCCATCGAGGCGCGCAGCGTGGACATCCTGATTCCGGCGGTACAGCAATTAGAAGGAAGGCTGCGGCAGGGCACTGTCTTGTTTGTTACCGTAGGACAGTTGTTTCCATATGTCCTGTACACCATGCCTGTGCTCAACGCATACTTGCAGGAATTGGCTGTTCAGGTAAATGATGCGGTGTCCGGCATTCCCGAGACAACGGTGAGCAAATATTACCATCCCCATTCCTGGCTGCCGCATGTCACATTGGGAAAAACACTGTCAAAAGAACAGATGCGCCAGGCTTTTGCCGTGATGCAGGACAAATTTTCCGTCTTTGATGCAAAAATCACAGAACTCGGACTGGCAAAGGTCAATCCCCACGAAGACGTGCTGCGGTTTGGCCTGCTGCCCTGAGGAATAGTTGAAAAGTTGAAAAATTGAAAGTAGTAAAATTGAAAGCAGAAAGCGAGGAGAACCTTTCATGAAATTAATCGTCTTAGAGCGAAACAGTGTAGGTACGGACATTGACGTATCCTGCTTTGAGCAATTTGGAGAAGTCACTTACTATGCAAACACGACCGCAGAACAAGTCGCAGAGCGCGTGAAAGATGCAGATATCATTATTTCCAACAAAGCCCCCTTAAACGAAACCACACTGGCAGATGCACCACATGTAAAGCTCATCTGTCTCTTGGCAACCGGATATGACTGCGTCGATCTTGCCTACTGCACCAGCAAGGGCATCAAGGTCACGAATGTAGTGAACTATTGTACGCCTGCCGTGGCGCAGCACACGATCCTTCTGGCGCTCATGCTGTCTGAAAAAATAGCATTTTATGACGATTATGTAAAATCCGGCGCCTACAGTGCACAGGACAGATTCTCTAATTTTGACCGGGCGTTTCACGACCTGGACGGCAAGACATGGGGCATTATCGGTATGGGGACAATCGGACGCAAAGTCGCTGCATTGGCATCCGCCTTTGGCTGCGATGTAATATTCTACTCCGCTTCCGGGAAAAGCACTTACACGAAATACCCCAGAGTCGAGCTGGACACCTTGCTGCGGACATCGGATATCTTATCCCTGCACTGCCCGCTCACAGACAGGACAAGAAACCTGATTGACAAGAATGCTCTGAATAAAATGAAACCTACCGCAATCTTGATCAACGTAGCGCGGGGACCTGTCGTAAATACACAGGACCTGTACCAGGCTCTGATGGCAGAAAAAATCATGGCAGCAGGATTAGATGTTCTGGAAAAGGAACCCTTGGAACCTTCCAATCCGTTGAGCCAGTTCAAAGACAGCACCAAACTTATCATCACTCCCCATATGTCCTGGGCAAGCATAGAGTCACGTACCCGCCTGATCGCAGAAATTGTCAAAAATATACAGGCATTTTTAGATGGAACTGACAGAAATGTCTTGACAATATAAGTGATATTCATTAGAATAAAAACAGTTTATTTAAAGAAAGGCGGTGGGAAGATGCGGATATAACAAAACAGAAAACACAAGCTGCGATTTTAGTTCAGACATCTGCCAGACGTTGTGCAGTGTCTGTTTGTTGTGTAATTTTGTTTTGTTATGTGATACCATCTTCCTGCAATTGAGTAGAAAGGATTGGGACGCAGGCAATAAATTTCTTTTCCGCGTCCTTATCTATAAATGCAGGCTGGAGGCGTCATGTCTCCAGTTTTTTATGCACACGCCGATGCAGAGGAAATCTGCACCCGAGCAGGGGAAGATGGCTCTTCCCTACTCGATTGCTCGCAGGCATTCAAAATCAGCACACTCTCTAACATCCCTCGTGTTTTCATCAGGAATCATTTAGAAATCATCATGAAACGGAGGGAATTCTATGTTACAAATCAATCATTTAACCATACGACACAAAAAAGATTACCGCATTTTGCTGGAGGATTTGAACCTCAATATCAATCCGGGTGATAAATGCGCCCTGATTGGCGAGGAAGGCAATGGAAAAAGCACCCTGTTAAAGCTTCTCTATGATCCTGCTTTAGCAGAGGACTATGTAGAATACGAGGGTGAGATCCTGTGCAGCGGGGAACGCCTTGGCTATCTGCCGCAGGAACTTCCAGAACCGCTTCGGCAGTCCTCTATCTATGCTTATCTCACAGCGACAGACAGTTTTTATGATCAAACGCCCCGTGAGCTCGCCTCTCTGTGTACCAAGCTGAATTTTCCATTCGAACGCTTATACTCAGACGACCTCATGGGTGTGCTCTCCGGCGGTGAAAAGATCAAGATTCAGCTCATACGGCTGCTCATCGAGCATCCTACGATTCTTCTGCTCGATGAACCATCCAATGACCTGGATCTTACAACCCTTGTCTGGCTGGAACACTTTATACAGGAGACCAGGATTCCGATCTTGTACATCTCTCACGATGAAACACTGCTAGAGCGCACTGCAAACAAGCTTATCCATATCGAACAATTGCGGCGCAAGACCATACCGCGCTGTACTGTAGTTCAAACGGATTACCAAAATTATCTCAGACAGAGAAACCTTCAGTTTGCAAAACAGGAACAGGAAGCCAAAAATGAACGAAGAGCTTACGACAAACAGCAGGAGAAATTTCGAAAGATACAGCAAAAAGTAGAGCATCAGCAAAATGTGATCAGCAGACAGGACCCCCACGGGGCGGCATTGTTAAAGAAAACCATGCATCGTGTCAAGGCGTATGAAGCACGCTTTGAGAAAGAATTTGAAACAATGACAGAACTGCCCGAGTATGAGGAAGCCATGTTTACAAAGTTTGGCAGCCAGGCATCCATTCCAAATGGGAAAACGGTGCTGGATTTTACCCTTGACACACTCCGCATATCAGACAATGTTCTCGCCCACGACATCCATCTGTTTATACGGGGCGCAGAACACATCTGCATTACAGGAAAAAACGGCTGTGGCAAGTCAACGCTGATGCGTATGTTATCAAAAGAACTCTTGCAGCGGTCAGATATCAAAGCCGCGTATATGCCACAGAATTACGAAGAACTTCTGGATCTATCTCAGAGTCCTGTGGAATTTTTATCCGATGGCAGCAAAGAGAGCATCTCCTTGATGCGCACCTATCTGGGCAGCATGAAATTCACCGCAGATGAACTGACACATCCCATGCGGGAACTTTCCGGCGGTCAGAGGGCTAAGGTCATGCTGCTCTACCTAGACACTTCCGGCTGTGATGTCCTTTTGCTCGACGAACCCAGCCGCAACTTTTCGCCGCTGTCAAACCCTGTCATCCGACGGATGCTGCGTGCATACCAAGGCGCGATCATCAGCATCTCACATGACCGCAAATATATTGCTGAGGTTTGTGACAAAGTATATGAATTGACCTCAGAGGGACTCATCCGATTACTGAGATACTATACTCACGACAGATAAGATCTGCCGTGAGTATTGCGCCAGCCGCAGCCGCGAAGCGGCATATTTCCTTATGCGGCTATGTGCATCATTTTATACTGGCGGTCAATCTTTTCGACCGTCAGTATAAAATACCCACCGCGCCCGCCAGCAGTAACATTCCAGCAGGCACAAGATACTTTCGCGGATGATGCCACAAATCACTCTCAATTTTCCAGCCGCGCACGGGATAAAACCATTCCAGCAGGACAGACAAAACCGCACTTAGGAGTGCAAAGCAAGCGGCAGAAAGCACTGTCCATCCCGTGATACCGCCAAGCTGAATCTGCCAGCTGCACAAATACAGCACATCCGCGATACCATTCCACAGAAAGAGAAACAGGACATAGGGCACGCAAAACAAACGCCCCTGATGGGGCAGGACACGCACAGCCTGCTCCAAATCCGGGTCGCAGGAGAGCAGAATGCATATCGGCGTATTCATCGACAGCACAGCAAAACCAACCGGCTGTGCAGCCATCCCTTCCCCTTCCAATGCCCCCAGAAATGATGGCAGCACACAGGCGACTCCCCACATGACAGCCATGTTTACAACATAGTTTTTATGCGCCCCCAGATAGCGCAGCAGATACCGCCACACATACATCCGCCTGTCATGCCAAATCCAGCAGCGCGTTTTATTTTGACACGCATGTTCATAAAAAGAGTACGCATCCGCCCTCCGCAGAACAAGAACTGCAATGACACCATTGACCAGCACCAAAGCGATGAAACATGACACATTCCACATCAGCAGAAGCATCCCCGCCACCGCCGCAGTCCAAAAACAACACGCACACACCGCCCATGCATTGCTTTTCCCATCCTTATGATGCAACACAGAACGGATAGCCGCCGCCATAAGGATGGCACTGGCTGCGCAGCATATGCTTCCTAGAATCTCCCATGCACGCCACTCTCCCAGCGCAAGCACCACTGCCAAAAGCATCGCCGTTTTTGTCAGAAAGACATAGATGCCCAAGGATGCCACATACGAAAAAATAAAATCCCGCCCCGCAAAGGGAAGCATAAATAAATTTTGCATCGTCTCGGCCGTATCCTTCGAAGAAAGCGCCTGCCACATCACGCCCGCCGTAAAGCTGCTGGTCATAAAATACAGCACAGACGGTGCA
This sequence comes from Lachnospiraceae bacterium, assembly GCA_009774345.1. GTDB lineage: Bacteria > Bacillota > Clostridia > Lachnospirales > Lachnospiraceae > COE1. Next base: position 4,945 of record VSNR01000020.1, read on the forward strand.
ATCCGCACTTCCCATTCTGCGGCTTTCAATCCCAGAAATACAATCAGCACAGCCATGAGCACACGAGCCATCCGCTCATAGTTTGTGCCAAATAATTTTTTCCCAAATGCCTTAAACATCATTCGTTTCATCGCGCAGCGCCTCCCTAAGTACTGTGGCATCCACCTGTCCGCCCTCATATGTCTGCCGGATTCTGCCATTCTCAAGAACCACAACACGGTCTGAAGTCAGCGTGATACTCTCCAAAATATGGGAGGAAAACAGCAGCGTTCCGTGCTCTCTATATCCAGCCATCTGTTCATATAGAAATTCCGTACTCTGAAAATCCAGCCCGTTGACCGGTTCATCCAGCAGCAGCAGCGCCGGCTTCAATGCAAATGCCGTGATCAGAAATGCCTTCCTGCGGTTACCTGTCGAGAGATCCCTGAACAGCACATCCGTATACGCCGCAAAGTGAAATCCCTCAATCAGCGCCGACAATTCTGACTGTGCTGGCTGTTCTTTCTTATATGCACAAAAGACATAAGCCAGATACTCGCGGAATGTAAAGTACTGAAAAGAATTGTCCTCCGCAAACACCACGTACCGATTCACCTTGAATTTCCTATCCCGCATCCCGACAGCCTCTCCCCGAAACAGGATGCCATCTGAATGAAAGGTGGGCAGCAGCCCTGACAGCACTTTTAAAAACGTCGTTTTCCCCGCGCCGTTCAAGCCAATCAGCCCTACCACCTCATGCTCTGCAAGCTCCAGCGAAAATCCAGTCAAGACCTCTTGTTTTTGCCGATACCACGCGCTTAAATGATTGACAGCCAGTAATGACGCCCCCATATTACCTGTCTCCTTCTTGATGATTTTCTTTTTTCCACGCCGCACAGGCAAAGTACAAAAACAGACCGCCCAGCACAACATAGAGCGCCGCCTGCGCAAACCTGCCTGAAACGCCGCTCACAACAGCGGCTGCCAGCCAGATTACAGCTAAAATTCCCCGTATCAATATATGACGCATAATTTTTCCCTCCCGAAATGATTTGTTGTTTGTTTTGTCTATATCATAGCGTAAAAAAGCGGCTCCTGCCAAAATGTCCGTAATCGGTTGTTTTTTGTCCGCGAAAAAGACAGTACTGTTTATTTCTGAACATCAAAAAGACATATGACACTGCTGCATGTCATACGTCTTAACACAGTTGCTGCTATTTTGTTCAATCTTTGAGCTGGCTGTCAACATCCCTTCCAGCATACATAACACGGATTACGGTCACAACGCATCTCTCTCTGGAAATCTTTCAAGCCCTGTAATGTGTTCCTCAAGCCGTTCAAGCTGCACTGCCGCATGTTCCGGCGAAAGCAGTTCAAAGGCAATATATTTATAGATGTCTCTTAGATCGGCATCAGCCTGATCTGTGGCAGTTACCTCATAAATCATGTACTATAATCCTTGCGGATATCAGCAAATGCCTGTCTTACAGATTTGATTCGTCCTGCCTCCATATCCGCATATCCTTTCTCCAATTCTGCATTTAAGTCGGATTCGCTCAGCTCAGAGACATCTGTCTGTCCCGCCATAGGTATTTTAACTTCAAACGGAAGTCCTCTGTTTAATATAATCTGTTTATAAAACATATTAATTGCATTGGATGCCGGGATGCCAAGCGCTGACAAAATGCTTTCTGCCTGCTCTTTCACATCTGGCTCTATCCTTGCGTACACATTCGCTGATTTCACTGCCATAGCACAATACTCCTTATCCCAATCTAAAATATTTGCTTTTGTCAGATTTATTATACCAATATGTACATACAATAGCAATACATTTTTTCAGTCCACTTTCACCCCTTTATAAGACAGTGTGGCAACCGCCCGAAAAACCTCGTCTGCATAAGAGGTCTGAACCATGCCGTCGTACTTTTCCGCGGCAGTCTGTGCACTTTTTAGCCCCCATCCATGCAGCCCGTTCTGCGCCTTCGCAGTCTGCAACACACCCTCCTTTTCATTTGGCAGCGCTGCAAGCGGATTCTCCACTTTGATGACCAGCATTTGATGAATACGGCGGATTGTCAGCCGGATCTCGCGCTGCTTTGTCACGGGCACCTGTCTGGACGCTTCGAGCGCATTGTCCAGTAGATTGCCAAGAATTGCGCACAAATCCGCGCTCCGAATATTCGTATGGCGCGGAAATTCCACCTGAACCAGCATCTGTATGCCGCCCTCCTTCGCCGCTGCCGCCTTGCTGTTGATCAGATAGTCTATCGTCTCGTCTCCCGTCCAGACCGTGTCTGTCATTTCCTGCATGGGCGCCTGCAATGCATTCAGATACTGTACTGCCTCGTCCACTTTCCGATGCGAGAGCAGCTGCTGCAACACGCCAATATGATTGTGAAAATCATGAAACAGCTTCGCATTGAGCGCATAGGCATTGTTCAGTGCGGTATAATCGCGCTCTAATAATTCTGCCTGCTCGGATTTGAGTTTTGCAAGCTCCCGTTCCGTCTCATACTGGCGGCGCAGGCGAAACACCAAAAGCGACATCATCAAAATAACTGCCAGAATGGTCCACATGCCAAGCGTGTCATCGGCAATCTTTAACACGGTCTGTTCCGACAGCGTTATGACCGCCATAAAACCTGCTACGCCCACAACCGAGGCGAAGCGGAATGCATTTTTTGCCGCCCGCTCCCTGTACATAAAAAAATAAAGCACCACAGCAGAAAGCAGTACATGAAAAATCCATAGTGCTATTTGTCCACGCTCTGTTTTTGCTTCCAGCCATGCCGCACTGTGAAATAATACCCCCAGCCATGCCGCAAACAGAAACTGCCAGAGAGAAACTGCGGCCGCATAAAAAATGCTCACAAAAAAGCCCATCCGAATCTCCAGAAATCCAAACCGGCTGGCACAGCATGCAAGCCAGAGCACTTCCAGTCCCACGCGGTAACTTTCAGGAAAACCCATCACAGATATCAAAACCTCCAGCAGCACTGCTCCTGCCAGTGCTGCGGCTGCCTTTTTGTGATTCCAAGTATCCTGATACGCATCTTTCTGCTGACTGCGGTGCTGCTGTGACATCAAAAACAATCCTGCCAGTGCACGCACGCTTCCGGCAGCGGCATCCGAAAGCAGTAACATCCCCTCCATCATATGTGCGCCCCCCAATAGCGGTTGATTTGCTCCTTAACATCTTGCAGATGCGAGCGGCTGACAGGCAGCGATGTCCCATTTTTCAGAACCGCCATGCCATCCCTGACCTGCATCACATGGATGAGATTGACAATACAGCCCCTGTCAATATAGATAAATTCCTCTGCCCCCAGCTCGTCATAGACCTGCGCAAGGCTTTTTCGCACCTTGGACACCCCGCTTTCCGATACAATACTGGCATTTTTGCCGTCGCGCTCAATATAGTAAATCGCTTGGTACGCTATTTTTTCAAGGCGGCTGTTCGTCTGAATCGTATAAAATTTTCCGGCTTCCAGCACAATCAGCCTGACCGCGTCCTGTATCGCTGGAAAAAGTCTTTTATCAAGATCATTTTTCGGAACATAGCGGAATATGGACAGTTCAAACGCATCGATGGCATACTCAATATGCGATGTGATAAAAATAATCTTCACATTCGGAAGAAACGGTTTGATCTTTTCCGCAAGCTCCATCCCTGTACGTTCCGGCATCTCGATGTCGAGCAGTATCAAGTCATAATAAAACTGATCCTCCGTGATATCGCAGAGCAGGCTGCTGCTGGACGTGTACACCGTAATCTTTCCGACGGCACCGCATTGCTGCAGGCAGCGCTCCGCCATTTCCCGATGTGCCTGTACAGCGGATTCCTCATCATCACAAACTGCGATTTGCAGCATTATCATCACCTCGCGAACGATTTATCATAGGGAAACCTGCATCCCACTGTATAAATTGGAATTGTGTCAAACAGTTCTCCGTGACCTCCCCGTGACGGTTTTGCCACGATCCCCCTGTCCACAAGCCGCCTGTCTACAAACACTTTCAAGGATTTGGGATTACCGTCTTTTGCCTTGACTTCTATGCCATAAATAACATTGTCTTTGTCAGCCACCATAAAATCAAGCTCATATTGTTCATAAACAGAAAAGCAAACCTCATCTTCCTTCACTTTACATTTGGTATACGGAACCTTGAACAGCCTGTGCAGTTCATTATAGACAAAAGTCTCTGCCAAAAGCCCCGTCACGGCAGTCCTGTCAACCACATACTTTTCTGCCAGATAAGACGCAATGCCACAGTCTGCATAATAGATTCTTCTGTCGGGAACAATTTCTCTCATATCACCATTTACCGCCAGACTGCACATCCCTAATATTCCTGTATATTTGAGCCACACGACTGCTGCGGACACCTCATTTTTATTGACAAGCAGTTCTGTACTTGCTTTTGCCAATGAAGTGATCCTCTCCACTGTATTTTTTCCCGTCCCACGCTTCTCACTGCACATTTCCTGCAATGCCTGACGATACACAACATCAAAGATTTCCACTTCCCGCTCTGACGAAAAATAATTTCTGGATTCGTCCTGAAAAGTGCCAAGCAGTTTCCCAATAACATCATAGCACTTCCCTATATCTTTTGATTCAATATACTTCCTGACTACCTCTGGATAACCGCCAATCCTGCAATATAAAGCATAGAGCTCTGACAGTTCCTCATACATAGAAGCATCAGACTGCCCGGACAAATCAATCGTTTTGAGCGTCTCCTCCGCGCCGAACACCCTGCAAAACTCCATAAAGCTCAATGGAAACATCGTACAGCAGCGGATTGTACCAGCGGGAAGAAAAAATCCTTTATCCTGCAAAATACGCCCGAGATAACTTCCAGTGACAACAATATCACATGCCACTGTCCTCCTCATCGTACGAATGGCATTATATACTCTGCGGTTAAGCTGTATTTCATCAAGAATCAAAATCGTTCTGTTATCGTTTACAAAGGGAGGAAGCCCCGCACGCATACAGTACTTTTCAAACTCCAGTATCGTTGCCCCATATTGGATAATTTCCTCAAAATCAAAATTATCCTCTGCCAGATTGACATAGATGACAAACTCATAATTCTGATAAGCAAACTTCAACAGTTCCGTCGTCTTTCCAACCTGCCTTGTCCCCTCAAGCTGTAAAACCTGATGCAATCGATCTGACTTCCATTCAGAAAGCTCTTCCTGTACATCTCTGACAAACGGATTTTCTTTTACGAGCTTATGATATGTCTGATCTATGATATGTTTTTTGTAATCAAGTTCGGGCAGTTTCGTCCCAGATGCTGGCATACCATTTTCATCTAAATACAGATTACTGATATACGCTATATTTTGTCTGATATAATAAATGCTATAAAAAACGCCGTCCACCAAAAAGCCTATTGTGTTTTGGTCAGCAGTTTTGACTTTGTGCGTTGCGGTCATAGACTGTTTTTCCTCTCTCTCAATAACCATTTTATCAAAACTGCCGCAGTCAACAGAATGATGGTGACACTGCCATAGATCAAAATGCTCGTATACCAAGGAGCAGATTGCATTTCATACAATTCTGGATATTTATGATACTCCCAATAAACATACAATCCGTGGCCAAGCAAGACACCAACCGACGAACCCATGATGATATTTAAAAATGTGTTTATTTTCTTCTGCATAAAAATTTTCCTTTCATAATTATATTTCCGGTCCTCTTACGCTAGAAACTATTATACTACAGCTCATCCAAAAAGAAAACAGTTATGAAAATCGCTATTAAATTTTTATACCTGCAAAAAATTGCCGAATCTATATTGCGTAAAATGAAAAATCTGTTATACTTTAGTAATCTAAGGACGGCCATGTACTGCAAGCGTGACATTGGATATAGAAAATGGAGTAAAACAAAGATTGGTTTGGAAAAAAGCAACTAAAAAGCTCTACAAGTTCTTTCTCACTCTTATGGTAAGTCTATCTTTGTATTCAGGTCCCATCGCTCAGAATGAGATACGAAAGATGCTCGAAGCACTTTCAGGGACAAGTGATGCACAAGTCCAAGAACTTGATGAAGAAGATAAAGATTCCGAAGAAATATGAGGTGATACCATGAAAAAATTAGGTTTAATCGGTGGCATGGGACCCGAATCGACAATCCCTTACTACCACGATATTGTATACGGCGTTCAAAAGAAAACAGGAAAAGATTTCTTTCCCCCACTGACCATTGAGAGTGTCAATGTATTTGAAGTGCTACAGCTTTGCAGCGAGGAAGACTATGATGCCTTAACTGACTATCTTCTGACTGCAATCAGCCATCTTGTAAAAAGCGGCGCTGATTTCGCCGCTTTGACTGCAAACACGCCCCACATTGTCTTTGACCGGCTGCAAAGCGCATCCCCCATTCCACTCATCAGCATTGTCGAAGCTGCCCGCGATGAGGCTGTGCGGCGGGGGACACACAAATTAGGACTTCTTGGCACCATCTTTACCATGACAGGTGATTTTTTCAAGAAGCCCTTTTATGACAGCGGGATTGAAATCATTGTCCCAAATACGGAAGAAATGGATTTTATCAATTATAAAATATCATCAGAATTAGAACATGGGATTGTCAAAAAAGAAACCCTGAACATCTTTCAGAATGTAATCGCACACATGAAAAAAGATAACGGAATTGAAGGGGTTATTCTGGGCTGTACCGAACTGCCGCTTTTATTAAATGACAGTGTCAGTCCTGTGCCCTGTCTTGACACGATGCAGATACATATACAGGCTTTGATTGATGGTATTGTCAGTCCGACATAACTGTTGCGGCTTCTAAAGAGAGGGGAAATAAACTTATGCTTACATACAATGAAGTCCAACAAATACACAACAAATTATCCTCAGAGAATACAGACATCGCAGACGACAATCTGGATGAAGAGATCACTTCTATTATATATTATGTTGATAAAATAGACTGCGATAAAGAGACCACTCTCGTCCACCGGCACATTGATATTGAGTATTCCTTTGGCGAATATTACGAAATAAGTGAGGGCACTCCTTTATTTGATGCGGTTTGTTCCCTGTGCAGTCTGCAATTGCAGTCCGAATTACAGGAAACAGTTCTATTTTCAAAATTAAATTGCCATAAATAAAATTGATGGGTTATCATATTCTCGTTCCTATCCGATATATTTTACAAATACCAAAACATACACAATATATTCTGCCCAAAATCTGGAAAACCCGTTGATTTTTCAAACCAGTCAGTATAAAATAAAGGTAACTAGACGATTCTATTATAAAAAAATAAAGGAGTGATGAGTATGTCATTTATGAATTTTTGGAACGGCAATTCGCTGTATGGCTCGAACAACAACTCGACCAACCTGTACAGTTTGTTCTCTGAACGAAATGCGATAAAGAACGGTACATATAAAAAACTGCTCAAATCCTACTATAGTTCTTTAGAGGAAAACTCTGGCTCCAAGACGTCTGTCAGCAAAAGACGCGGCCAGAACAACATTATTGATAAGCTGTTAAAAGAAAAGATGTATCCCACCGTTTCCAAGGAAACACAGGAGGCAAACACCAACCTGACGAACGGGATTAGCAGTCTAAAATCCTCTATTTCCACATTGCAGAGTGAGAAGACATTTGAGGACACAGAGAACGGCAAAACTGCTTCCGAGAAGGTTGTCTCCGCGATGAAGTCCTATGTGACCAATTACAACAATGTCGTGACAGCGTCAAAGAGCTCTACGCTTTCAAACAAGACAGCGTATGTGGCAAACATGATGAGCACGACCTCAAAATTTGAGAAAGAACTCGGTGAAATCGGTGTGATGCTCAAGAGTGACGGAACACTTCAGCTTGATGAGACCAAGTTAAAAGACGCAGATCTCTCGAAGGTTCAGAAGCTGTTCTCAACAGAGAATATTCAGAGCTATGGCTCTACGATCGCATCGCGCGTTAAGTTTGCCGGCGGCGGTACAAACACCACCACAGGCACAAACTCCTCAACAGACAGCACAGATTCGACAACCAAGAAACCGACCAGCTCCAGCGCTGCCGCACTCAAGACAGACGGTGAGACGCTCGCATCCAGTGAGCTGTTTGCAAAGATCAAGGACGAAGACGGCAACGAGACATACGATGTCAAGAAAATTCTCTCGACAGCAAAAAGTTTCGTGAACAATTACAACACAATGTTTGATAAAGCAGAGTCCAGCTCCAATTCCGGTGTGCTGTCAAATCTGTCTTATATCAGAAACAGAACCTCAAACAACACCAAGGCGCTCAAAGAGTTCGGTATCAGCGTAGACAAGAAGGGCAGACTGTCACTTGACGAGGATACCTTCAAGAAAGCGGATATGTCCAAAGCACAGGACTTCTTCAAGGACTATGGTTCCTATGTTGCAAGCAACGCCTCACGCGTAGACTATTATATGAATACCAAGGCAAACGCAGCAAGCGGATACACCTCAAAAGCATCTTACAATATACCGCCTGTTTCGGATTACAATTCATTCATTTAAACACTTTCATTTTATCATTTGCCGCCCATGTGATACAAAAAACGGTCACATGGGCGGCAAATTTAAGCGGTCACAGGTTCTTTTCCCTGAATAATAGCCTTTACTTCTTCTAAATCTTTATTAATAACTGTTGCTATCTGATCTGCTGTTAAACCATTATTGTACATATTTGTAATAATCTTTACTTCAGCGGCCGCCTCTCCCATTGCCCTTCCAATCGCAATTCCATCTTCCTTAATTCCTTGACTCAAATTACACATAACACTCACATCCTTTCTAATATTCTCCTCAACAGGAATATCGTACTCATTTCCAATGATGTTTAGCTTCTCATCTACCGTAAGTTCTTTTGATAACAACGCACCTAACAGCCGATGCAGCTCGTATTGCTTATCACGTTTTGGAAGCTCTTTTGACAGACCAATCATAACGATATTAATCAAATCCAGTTTACCCTTCCATGCATAAGAGCCCATCAGGGTATCATTTGTTAAATGTACATGATTTATGCTATTTTCGTCGGTGTTCATACATACCCATATGGAATATACTTGTTTTATATCATCATAATTCGTATTTTGGAAATCCCTTTCCTTCTGCGAGGAAATAAGACGACTCACATAAAAGATTGCCCTGTTCAGTATCGCATATTCTGTCGGTTCATTCTTTTGAGCCTCAACATTAATAATTATCTGCGAAAGTCCATCTTTCATTCGTACATAAAAAACAATATCAAATCTCACCAGACCTTCATTAATTTCTGCATTTTCTGTATTAAAACCAACTATTCTCTTCCCATCTTTTTGATCACTCTTATTGGTAAATCCCAATTCGACCGGAACCGCACTAATATAAGGTTTTCCCTCAATGAAAGAAACAATTTTTTGGGGATTCATATCCTTAAACTCATCTACTGTTTTAACCAGTATATGTGCCAAAATGATCTTTTGTCCCAAAAGCCGTTTAGCACTGGCATCATATTGGGCCTCTTTGTCTGTTGCCTGTATTGATGTTTTTACTTCTGTATCCATAGGTCTTTCTCCTCTTTGTCATGATATAGTCATTTGCGAAAAGATATATGACCATATTTAAATTATATCGCAACCACTGCTTTAAAACAACCCGAACTTACTTCATTTGGTATTGGAGAACAGATTCAAGCCAGTATCATATTGATCAGTTTCGTGAAAATGTTTGAAACTCAGCCGCGCCTGTTGCCATCCCGCCAAAATCATGCTATGATAACAAGAAAACCATTATAAAATCAGAAGGGGGCTTTCAGTCTATGAAACGATATGTTATGTCTGCGTAGCATTGGCTATTGCAATTCATTCAACATTGTCATAGCCAGTGCGAATCCTAAAAAATTTTACATTTAGGAGGCAGCTATGGGCTATATCAAGGCAGAGACGGTTCTGCCGGTAGAAATCATCGAACTCATACAGGAGTATGTTGACGGAAAAAATATCTACATACCACGCAAGGCAAAAGGCAGACAGCAATGGGGCGCTGGCACACAGGTGAAACAGGAGCTCCATATCCGCAACCAGCAGATCTACGAGGATTATCTTGCAGGAAGCAAGGTGGCAGAACTAGCCAGCAAATATTTTCTGTCTGAAAAAAGCATACAGCGTATTTTGAGAACATTCAGAAATTGTTCGTAAAGAATTGTTTGTTAAAAGAGCCAGCACATTCGAAAAGTGCCGGCTCATCTTTTTTTATAAAAATGTATGCGGTAGCTTGTACAATTGCGTTATGCTATACTTATGCCATTCAGAAAGAAAGGAGACTGCCTTATGAATTACAGTCAGAAAATATCCGAGCGTCTGTGGAACCAGCCGGACAAAGGCGAGCTTGAAAGCCGCCGCGAGGAGACTTTTATCGACGATATTATACAAAAAAGCCATATTGAGAAAGAACTGCTCTCCCATTTGGAGGGGATTCAAACCGTGTTTGACGGCGGTGCAGGCTGCGGAAGGTTTTCGATTCTGCTTGCAAAGCATGGCTGCAAAGTAACACACTTTGACATTTCACAGCCCATGATTGACAAGGCAAGGGAGCTGGCACAAAAAGAGGGTGTCTCTGACCAGATTACCTTTGTGAAAGGAGCGCTGGAAGATTTGCACGATTTCAGGGACAACAGCTTTGACATGGTCATCTCCTTCGACGCGCCCATCTCCTACACCTATCCAGATCAGGAGCTTGTCATCGGTGAGCTGGTGCGCATCTGCCGCAAGCGCATCCTGCTCAGCGTGTCCAGCCGTCTTGGATATCTTCCCTATCTGGCAAATCCGATACAGAAGAATCAATTTATACTGGATAAAGCAAGCAGCGACCCCTATGTCCAATGGTGTCTTCAAAACAGGCAAAATGCTGTCGATGCCTTTTCCTTTGACAAGGAAACTGTCATGAAGCTTTGGAATGACGGACTAATGGGCGGCCGTGCGGAGATTGACGAATACGAGAAAGGCGGCACGCCGTGGTGCATCACCTACACCTTTATGCCGGACGAGCTGGCGGCAGTCTTAACACGGTTTTGCGTAAAAAATATCAAGCTGGCAGGCCCCGGCGCATATGCGCGGACTCTCCCCAATGAACTGCTTGTGAAAATTATGAACGATCCTGCGCAGCGCGCTGACTTTCTAGCATTTAGTTATGTGTACGATTCCAATCCCTATGTGTGCGGCATAGGCAAAGACAACCTGCTGGCATACGGGGAAATATAAAAACAAAGGAGGATTGAATCATATGACAACTCCCATCTGCTTTGCATAGCGCGGCTATTGCAAATAAAACAGAAAAAATGTAATAGCTCGCGCATCGGCAATGCCCAGCAATACGGAAAAACGCTGTCATTATTTCATAAGAATAAGGCAGAGATTGATTTCGGGCAGCTGGATTACACCTATGTCAAACTGCGTGAAACCATGAAAAACAGTGGCTTGGACGAAGCTGCGGCACTGACTGTCCACAACCGTTACGGTCTGAAAATCCGACCCGAAAAACAGATTGCCGAAGTGCTAGGTCTGCCCCGGAGCCAAGTCCAAAAACAGATCGCGCAGAAAAAGATTCAAATGCAGGAGACAGACTTTGGAAAATGCCTAAAAATTTTTCTGCAATAATTATAATCGGCGCCTGATTGTAATTTTAGTGTCAGCATTGTATAATATACGAGAACATCCAAAACCCATCAGAAAGGAAACACGCATGGTCTATATCTTCACCGCACTGTACTGTGAGGCACAAATCTTTATCAGGCACTTTCATCTGGCAAAGAATCTGGAAAACAGATGGTTTCAGGAATTTCAGAATGAGTCTGCCAGCATGCGGCTCACAATCACCGGGGTCGGTGAACTCGCCGCTGCCGCCGCTGTCAGCAGCATTTGTTCCATGTACAGACCGACACCATCCGACCTTCTATTGAATGTGGGCATCTGTGCGCACACTGCCAGAAAAGAAGGTATTTTCATCTGTAATCAGATTCTCGAGCTGGCGACAGGCAAGACCTTTTATCCAGACATGCTCTACCACCACCCTTTCTGTGAAAGCGCCATTGTGACAGGGATGATGCCATGGCAAGCCGGAAAGACCCCCGGCACATTTGGTGAAACGCTGTATGACATGGAAGCTGCTGCGGTGTATCAGGCGGGAATCCGTTTCTTTGCCCCGCACCAGATGATCTTTCTAAAAATCGTCTCCGACCATGGCAATGCCGCAGACGTTTCCAAGGAACAAGTAACGCTTCTGATGCAGAACGCTCAGGAGCGCATCTTTGATTTGATCATGCAGACTGCTGCCATCACGCAAAAGCACAGCAGCCACAATGACGAACTGTGCGAGGAGGACCTGCAGCGATTCGAGACTTTCTGCGCGGACTTGCACTGCTCCAAGGCAATGCGGGATTCGATGAGGCAGTATATCCGCTATCTGGCACTGTCCGGTATGGATTACATTGGTATGATACAGGAACTGTACGACAAAAAACTGCTTCCCTGCAAAGACAAAAAAGAAGGAAAACAACGTTTTGAAGAATTTAAAAGAAAATTATTTTAACCCCCTTTTTTCACATATCTATGTAGAAAAATCGGTTCGGGACCATGCGCGGACCCAGAAAATTCTGGCAAAGTTTCCATCCGCCAACATCATTGAGATCAATCATTATAAAGATGTCTTCTGCCGCAGCAGACAAAACCTGCGCCTCCAGCACTGTGCGCAGAAGCTGATTCTCGCTGCCAAGCAGGGGACACTGCTCTATGAGGGTGCCCCTGTCTGCCAGCGTTTTGACAACGAACATTTTTATTATGTGTCCTGTGCGATGAACTGTATCTTTGACTGCGCATACTGCTATCTGAAAGGAATGTACCCGTCTGCAAATATTGTCGTGTTTGTGAATCTGGAAGATATTTTTGCAGAACTAGAGCGTGTGTTAAAAAATCATCCGCTCTATCTTTGCGTCTCCTATGATACTGATTTGCTGGCGCTGGAACCGCTCATCGGTTTTGTGCAGGAATGGTGCGCTTTTGCGGCAAAGCATCCACAGCTCACCATTGAGATACGGACAAAATGCGCCAACAAAGCATTCGTGCAGCACGTCACGCCAATGCCCAATGTCATTTATGCTTATACCATTTCGCCGCAGGCTGTGATTGAAGCCTTTGAACATCATACTGCCTCTCTGGCAGACAGGCTCGCCTGTGCGGCAGCACTACTCCGCGCTGGCTGTCCTGTGCGGCTCTGTTTTGACCCGATGATCTATGTGCCCGGCTGGAAACAGCACTATCATGAAATGGTAAATCAAGTATACCGCTCAGTAGAGGCTGAGCGCTTATTGGATGTCAGCATTGGAACCTTTCGTATCTCACAGGATTATTTGAAAAATATGAGAAAGCAGGCGCCGGACGCCGCAGTGATTTGGTTTCCTTTTCAGAAGGAGGACGGCTACTGCCATTATCCAGACTCTTTAATGGAAGAAATGGAATGTTTTCTGACAGAACGGCTCGCAGAACAAATAGACAGGGAGAAGATTTTTCGATGGAAAGTGTAAATCAGGAAATGAAGAAAACAGCGGCGATTGTCACCGGTGCCTCCTCCGGTATCGGCTGCGCAGTCAGCCAGAAACTATGTGCACTTGGATATGAGGTATTTGGTTTTGGGCGGGATTTTACCAAATCCGCCCAGATTGAATCAGACGCCTTTCACCCGGTTGTCTGTGATTTGCTGGATACGGAACGGCTCTGTGCCCATGTTCGGCAAATCGCGGCAAAACATCCGGTTCAGATCTTAGTAAACAATGCAGGTGTTGGATATTACGGGCTTCATGAGGAATTAAGCCCGGAGAAAATCAAACGGCTGGTGCGGACCAATCTGGAAGCGCCCATGATTTTGACCCAGCAGCTTTTGCGGCATTTAAAGAAAAATGCAGGCTATATCATCCATATTTCCTCTGTGACTGCGGCACAGTCCAATCCGCACGGCTGTGCCTACGGCGCGACAAAAGCAGGGCTTGCCAGCTTTTCGCGAAGCCTCTTTGACGAGGCGCGGAAATATGGCGTGAAATCCATCACCATTTCCCCGGATATGACACAGACAAATCTCTACCGCAACGCTGATTTCAAGGAGGGGGAGGAGCCGGCATCCTACCTGCTGCCAGAGGATGTCGCACAAGCAGTGGCATGGATTCTGGGCCAGCGGGACGGCGTCATTGTCACAGACATTACACTCAAACCGCAGCTTCACAGGATTCAGCGCAAAGATGCATCACAAAACCGCGCCGACAGTCTGCCCTGCCGCAGACACGCGCAAGAATGATCTGTACAAATTACGGATTCACTGCCCATGTATAGCCGATGTCGTACACATTTTTGATATAATCGGGATTTTCCGCGTCAATTTCCAGCTGATCGCGAAGCCGTTTGACTGCCACCGTCAGCGCATCTTCCTCCACACGCTCCCCGATTCCCTGCCAAATCCAGTCAGTCAGCGTCTTGCGCTTCACCGTCGCGCCTTTATTTTCGCAGAGAATCTTCAACAGCCGCTGTTCTGTTTTGCCCAGCTCCATCAGCTGCCCGCCGCGCCGAAATTCATTTTTACCAAAGTCGAAGTCAAAATGGTCTATTTTAAAATGCTCTTCCGGCATTGTTTTCCCGCGAAGCCAGACAGCCACCCGCGCGCGCAGCGCCGTCAGGCTAAAGGGCTTTATGATATAATCATTTGCGCCTGCCTCTAGCCCTGTCTCAATATCCACCTCCATATTACTGACTGCGATGAGAAGAACCGGCACCTGACTGTATTTTCGGAGTTCCCGCACAAAGCCAATCCCGTTCTCACCGGGCAGACTGATATCCAGCAGAACCAGTGAGATGTCACTGCGCTCCATCTGCTTTCTTGCTTCTGCAATGGTCCTGCACTGGACAAATGTATAGGTGTCATTTTCCAGCGCCAGCACAATTCCTTCGTTTAATTTTTGATCGTTTTCGATGACTAAAATGTTTCTTTGCTGATTCTGTGTTTCCATTGGTGTTCCTCCACATAACAATGATTTAACCTATAATATCATTATTCCACAAAATGCAAAAAAGAAACCTGTAAAAATCACTTGCTTCAAAATATATGGCTGGTCAATTCCGCCAAGTTATGTCTCTTTTTTATTAAAAAAACGATATATTTCCTCCGCCACATTTGCCGTAATGCCCGGTACTTCTGAAATCTTGGCGGTATCTGCGGCGCGCAGCTCCTCGATGGACTTAAAATATTTCATTAATGCCTTCCTGCGGCTGGGCCCTACGCCCGGTATCTCATCGAGGACGGAGTGCACCTGTGCCTTGCTGCGAAGCGAACGGTGATAAGTAATCGCAAAGCGGTGTGCCTCGTCCTGTATGCGCGTAATTAATTTAAATCCTTCGCTGTGGGTGTCAATCGGCAGCTCCACATTATTGAAATATAACCCTCTCGTGCGGTGATTGTCATCCTTTACCATCCCGCAGACAGGAATATTGATGCCCAGCTCGCCAAGCACCTGCAACGCGATATTGACCTGACCGCGCCCGCCGTCCATCAAGAGTAAATCTGGAAATTTCGTGAAGCTGCCAAAATCCTCTCCAACGCTGTTCTCGTCGAGCATCATCTCCTCGCGCTCATCCAGACCATGTTGAAACCGCCTTGTCAAAACCTCGTACATGCAGGCATAATCGTCAGGCCCCGCCACCGTTTTCATGCGGAATTTCCGATAATCACTGCGCTTGGGCTTCCCCTTCTCATACACCACCATCGAGCCTACATTGGCAAAACCACTGGTATTTGAGATGTCAAACGCCTCCATGCGTGTCAGCGGACGGATGCCAAGAATTTCCTCAATCTCCCTCACAGCACCAATCGTCCTGCCCTCCTCACGCTTGATGCGCTCTCTGTCCTGACTCAGCACGAGCTGGGCATTTCTCGCCGCCAAGTCCACCAGCCGTTCCTTTGCTCCCTTCTGCGGCACCCGCAGATGAACCCGCGCGCCCTTTCTGCTGGTCAGCCACCGCTCCACCAGCTCCATGTCCTCAATCGTCTCCTGCAACATAATCTCCCGTGGAATAAACGGCGTCCCTGCATAGAACTGCTTCACAAAACTCGTCAGAATATTGTCTGGCGTTGGCTCCTCCACCTGTGTCATATAAAAGTGTTCCCTGCCAATCAATTTGCCGTTTCGCAGGAAAAACACCTGTACGACAGTCTCATTTCCGTCAATTGCAAGTGCAATAATATCCTTATCCTCCCCTACATTGTCCGACATTTTCTGTGTCTCGCTGACTTTTTTCACACTGTCAATCAGATCCCGGTATCGAATAGCCTCCTCAAAATCCATCCTTTCTGACGCTTGCTGCATCTTTTCTTTTAATTCCCTGAGGATGGGCTGCTGCTTTCCATTTAGAAACTCCACCGCCTTGTCAATCCGCTCCGCATAGGCTTCCTTAGAAATTCCGCCCTGACAGGGCGCACAGCACTGGCCGATGTGATAGTTCAGACAGGGGCGCTCCTTGCCGCAGTCCTTAGGCAGTTTTCTGTTGCATGTCCGCAGCTGATACAGCTTATTGATCAGATCAATGCTTTCCTTCACACCGCCATTTGTAAAAGGTCCAAAATACTTTGCTTTGTCTTTCTTCATCTGGCGTACTGTCATGACGCGCGGATACTCCTCTCCCAGTGTCACCTTAATATAAGGATATGTCTTATCATCTTTCAGCAGTGTGTTATATTTGGGCGAATATTCCTTGATTAAATTATTTTCCAGCACCAAGGCTTCCAGCTCAGAGTCCGTCACAATATACTCAAACCGCGCAATTAAGGACACCATCTTGTCAATCTGCGGTCCGCGCCCGATATTTTCCTTGAAATAAGAACGCACCCGGCTATGTAGATTTTTCGCTTTTCCCACATAGAGAATGGTATCGTCAGCGTCGTGCATGATATAGACACCGGGCTTTTTGGGAAGTTTGCCAAGCTCCTCCTTTACATCAAATTCCTTGTTTTCAGATTCGTTGTTATCATCTAAATCCTGCTCTATATCCAACATCTCTAAATACTCCTCGTATAATCAGTTTATAGCCAATCGAGTAGGGGAAAAGCCTCTCCCCTACTCGATTCATCTACCATCTATTCTCATGATTGTTGCTGCCATTATCCCGCTGTCCGTTGACTGTTCTGTCCCACAAGGCGCCAAACCGCGATGTCTCCCCATTGCTGCCGTTATCTTCTGGCAGCGCCGCATTCTGCTGCGGCTGTGGGTATTGCTGCTGGTACTGGCGGTACTGCGGATTTTGGTACTGTGGTGTTGCTGGATTCTGTGGCTGCGGGTTTTGATACTGCTCCGCAACTGGATTCTGTGGCTGCGGATTTTGATACTGCGGTGCGACTGGATTCTGTGGCTGCGCATTCTGGTGTACATATAAGTCCTGATTTTGCTGCCTGGCTGCATTTTGCGATACCGCGTTCTGCTGTGGTGATACACCCTGCGCCTGATTTTGAAACTGCTGTTCAACTGTATCCTGCATATTCTGCTGCGGTGATACATCCTGCCCCTGCGTTTGCTGATACTGTGATGTTGATACCCCTTGCGCATTCATTTGCTGATTCTGCGGTGTCGATGCATTTTGCACTTGCGCATTCATTTGTTGATTCTGTGGTGTCGATACATCTTGCACCTGCGCTTCCTGATTCTGCGGTGTTGCATTTTGCACTTGCGCATTCATTTGCTGACTCTGCGGTACTGGCTGCTGGCCAGCTGCATTCTGCGAGGAGGATACCTCCTGCATCTGTGTTCCCTGCTGTACAGTTTCCAGTTTCTGACGCTGTCTTTGCTCCGCATCTTGTGGATTCCAGTCATATGCAGGCGGCATTGTCCATGGCTTTTCCGGCTGTTTTGCTGTGTATGCAGGTTGTTTTGCCGCGTCCGAAAATGCATTCTGTGGCGGAAGCTGCTCTTCCTCCTTGCGCTGCACTGCGCCTTCTGCTTCATTCAGAGCACTCTTGTCTTTGATGTCAATATCGTCCTTTTTCTCCTCCTCCGGCTCTGGCAGCCCTTTCGCTTCCCGGTAAATCTTCATAAACTCTTTTCCGGTGATCGTCTCCTTCTCAATTAAGTGCACCGCGATCTGATCCATCACATCACGGTTCTCGCGCAGCATTGCCAGCGCTTCCTCGTAGCACTCCTTGAGCATATTCATCACTTCTGTGTCAATCTCCGCCGCGGTATTGTCTGCACAGTTCAGCGAGCTTCTGCCCTCCAGATACTGACTCTCAACCGTCTCAAGCCCCATCAGTCCAAATTTTTTGCTCATGCCGTAGCGCGTGATCATCGAGCGCGCAATACTGGTCGCTTTCTCAATATCATTGGACGCACCTGTCGTCACCGTGTCGAACACAATCTCCTCCGCAGCGCGCCCGCCCAAAAGACCGACAATCATATCATGCAGCTCATTCTGGGAATTAAGATATTTTTCATCCTCCGGCACATGCATCACGTAGCCCAGTGCACCCATCGTGCGCGGTACAATCGTAATCTTCTGCACTGGCTCGGAATTTTTCTGCAAGGCGCTGATCAGCGCATGACCGACTTCATGGTAGGAGACAATTTTCCGCTCCTCCTTGCTCATGATGCGGTCCTTCTTCTCCTTGCCGACAAGCACCACTTCCACTGCGTTAAACAAATCTTTCTGGCTGACAAACTCCCTGCCTTCCTTGACTGCATTGATCGCCGCCTCATTGATCATATTGGCAAGATCGGCGCCGACTGCACCGCTGGTCGCAAGCGCGATCGCGTCGAGATCTACCGTCTCATCCATCAGAACATCCTTGGCATGGACTTTCAGAATGTTGACACGCCCCTTTAAATCAGGCTTATCTACAATAATACGCCGGTCAAAACGCCCCGGTCTCAAGAGCGCCTTGTCAAGAATCTCCGGCCGGTTCGTCGCTGCGAGAATAATAATTCCCTTCTTGCCGTCAAAACCATCCATCTCGGACAAGAGCTGGTTCAGAGTCTGCTCGCGCTCCTCGTTGCCGCCGCCGTATTTCGAGTCACGGCTTCTGCCGATGGCATCAATCTCGTCGATAAAAATAATACAGGGCGCGTTCTTCTCCGCTTCCTTAAACAAATCGCGCACGCGCGATGCGCCGACACCGACATACAGCTCGATAAAATCAGAGCCTGCCAATGAGAAAAACGGAACCTTCGCCTCCCCTGCTACCGCCTTTGCAAGCATGGTCTTACCAGTACCGGGAGGGCCTACAAGCAGTGCCCCCTTGGGAAGCTTGGCGCCGATTTTGACATATCTGCCCGGATTGTGCAAAAAGTCTACGACCTCTTGCAGGGATTCCTTCGCCTCGTCCTCTCCCGCGACATCGCGGAATGTAATGCCTGTCTCCTTCTGCACATAAACCTTTGCCGTGCTCTTGCCCATGCTGAACGCACCGCCTCCGCCTGTCATCTTGCGAAACAACAGGCTCAAAAGTCCCCACATCAAGAGAATCGGCACGATATAATATAGAAGGGACAGAATGATGCCGGAACCGTCCGGCACGGTTCCACGCACTTCCACGCCCGCGTCGAGCAGACGCTGCGTAAGCGTCTCATCATCCTCTACTTTTCCTGTGATGTACGTCACGCGGACAGCAGACGCCAACAGCCCGTTCACATTTTCTTTCTCCTGCGCACCCGCCACTGGCTTGATCTCAATCTGGCTGGATTCGATCTTGACAGATTGTATCTTGCCGGCCTCTACCATTTCAATAAATTCATTGTAGGAAATCTCAACAGTGGTAGCACCTGTCACGGCGCGCGTAAAATAACTGATACACAGAAGCGACAGGACCGCCGCAGTGATCATGATGATAATACTCTGTTTTTTGGGGTCTTTACCATTATTATTGTTGTTCCCGCCATTGCCGCTGCCGCCGGACCCCCCGTTATTCCGGTTGGAATTGTTGTCATAATTGTTGACTTGATTATTGTCCATTTTCCTGTAGTATCCTTTCTCCTTGTATGGTATCGCGCCTGCCGATGGCAAACTGTAACCATTTATATCATGCTGAACCCATCTAGGCTGTGCCTGATGGTTCGTGAGCTTAAACCGCAATTATAATTATATGGTTTCAACGGGCATAAATCAACATATTCTTTGTGATTTCTTTGTGAAAAGTTTCTAAATAAGCTTTTGCTGCCCTATTAACATACGCCGGTTTTGCAAAATTTATGTAATACTCTCCTCGTTACTGTTCACTGCGTTCCAGTAACAGGCAAAAATCCATGCAAAATTTGCTTCGCAAATGGATTTTTGCGTTTCAAGCTGTACGTTTTTTCACGGAATGCGCAGTTCAGCGCATTCCTGGCCTGTGAACAGTAACCTCTCCTCTTCATTCAGCAATGAATTTGTAAAAAACTATAGCTTTTTACTGCCACCCTGTTGTATAATAATAAGATATTTATAAAACTATTACAATCATAGAGGAAAGGAATAAGTTAGGTTATGCCAGTTAAGTATGTATTTGTAACCGGCGGTGTAGTTTCCGGTCTTGGAAAAGGAATTACAGCTGCTTCACTCGGACGACTTCTCAAAGCCAGAGGCTATAAAGTGACCATGCAGAAGTTTGATCCGTACATCAACATTGACCCCGGTACGATGAACCCGATTCAGCATGGAGAAGTTTTTGTCACAGACGACGGCGCAGAGACAGACTTGGATCTTGGTCATTATGAGCGCTTTATTGATGAGAGTCTCGACAAGAACTCCAATGTGACGACAGGCAAAGTCTACTGGACTGTTCTCCAGAAAGAGCGCCGCGGAGATTACGGCGGCGGGACAGTACAGGTGATTCCTCACATCACCAATGAGATCAAAAGCCGCTTTTACAGGAATTTCACAGACCCGGATATGCGCATCGCCATCATTGAGGTCGGCGGAACAGTCGGCGATATCGAGAGCCAGCCCTTCTTAGAATCTATCCGCCAGTTCCAGCATGAAATCGGCCATGAGAACGCCATCCTGATTCATGTGACGCTGATTCCTTATCTGAGCGCCTCGCAGGAGATGAAAACCAAGCCCACGCAGGCGAGTGTCAAGGAGCTGCAAGGCATGGGGATTCAGCCTGATATCATCGTATGCCGCAGCGAACATGAGCTGGACCAAGCCTTAAAGGACAAGATTGCCCTGTTCTGCAATGTGCCAAACTCCCATGTACTGCAAAACCTCGATGTAGAGTATCTCTACGAGGCGCCGCTTGCGATGGAGAAGGAGCATCTGGCTGAAGTTGCCTGCGAATGCCTGCATCTTGACAGCCCGGCGCCGGACCTCGCAGACTGGACGAAGATGGTCGAGGACCTTAAATCGCCCACGCAGGAGGTCACGATCGCCCTTGTCGGAAAGTACACACAGCTCCACGATGCCTATATCAGCGTCGTCGAAGCGTTAAAGCATGGCGGTATCCCGCAGCATGCTACCGTCAACATCAAGTGGGTGGACTCTGAGCAGGTCAACAGAGACAATGTGGCAGAAATCTTAGCGGATGCCGACGGTATCTTGGTTCCCGGCGGATTTGGCGACCGCGGCATCGAGGGCATGATCGACGCCATCCGCTATGCGCGCGAAAACGCTGTTCCATTCCTCGGGCTCTGCCTTGGCATGCAGCTTGCGATCGTGGAGTTTGTGCGGGATGTGGTCGGATACAATGACGCGCACAGCATCGAGTTAAATCCCAACACCACGCATCCTGTCATCGCGCTGATGCCCGACCAGAACGGCGTGGAGGATATCGGCGGCACGCTGCGGCTTGGCTCTTATGAATGCCATCTGGACACTGCCTCCAAAGCGTACAAGCTTTACGGAAATGAAATCATTCATGAGCGCCACCGGCACCGCTATGAGGTCAACAATGACTACCGCGCCGTTGTCACCGAAAAAGGAATGCTTTTATCTGGTCTTTCCCCTGACGGGCGCATCGTGGAGATGGTAGAAATTCCGTCACACCCGTTTTTCCTTGCCACGCAGGCGCACCCTGAATTAAAGAGCAGGCCCAACAGACCCCATCCGCTGTTTCGAGGACTGATCGAGGCGGCGCTCAGCCATAAAAAATAACAGGTATCCTTCCTTTGCATAGGGCCATGCAAAAAGAACACCCGATACAAAATCAGGTGTTCTTTTTATTCTATTTTTCTATTCTATCTTAGATTTATCAATTCGGCTTACGCCTTGCCAACGGAACCAAACAGATTCATCTTGATCTTCACGATCTCCTTGATGCCTTCGCAGCCCGGTGCGAGCAGCTTACGGGGATCAAATCCCTTGCCCTCTAAGTCTTTGCCTGCCTCGATATACTTGCGGGTCGCTTCCTGGAAATAGAGCTGGCACTCTGTGTTTACATTAATCTTTGCAACGCCAAGTGTGATCGCCTTCTTGATCATATCCTCTGGAATGCCTGTGCCGCCGTGAAGAACTAATGGCATAACGCCTGTTTTCTGTTGGATGGCATCCAAAGTCTCAAAGCTGAGTCCTGCCCAGTTTGCAGGATATTTGCCATGGATATTGCCGATGCCTGCTGCGAGCATGTCCACGCCCAGATCTGCGATCTGCTTGCACTCATTCGGGTCAGCGCACTCACCCATACCTACGACACCGTCTTCCTCGCCGCCAATGGAGCCTACCTCTGCCTCAATAGAAAGGCCAAGCTGATGAGCCACAGCAACAAGTTCTTTTGTCTTTGCGATATTCTCATCGATCGCATAGTGAGAACCGTCGAACATGATTGACGTGAAGCCTGCCTTGATGCACTTGTAGCATGCGTCATATGTGCCGTGATCCAAATGGAGCGCTACAGGAACTGTGATACCGAGATCTGCATCCATTGCCTTAACCATCGCTGAAACGGTATTGAATCCTGTCATATATTTGCCGGCACCCTCTGACACACCGAGGATAACAGGGCTGTTTAACTCCTGAGCTGTCTGTAAGATAGACTTTGTCCACTCAAGGTTGTTGATATTGAACTGACCTACTGCATAGTGACCTTCTTTTGCCTTCTTGAGCATTTCTGTAGCTGATACTAACATAAATCTTAACCTCCATCATTGATAAATTATATGTTCCGAAATTGACGGTTGTCCGCCTGTATATCCAGTATATCCCTATTGAGCAGAATTGTCAATTTTTTCATCAAACTTTGCGACGGTGGAGTTACAGCTCAGCCCAGGACTTCGCACTATGCTGCGAAGTCCGTGAGAAAACGTAGAGATTGAGATGCATCAAGCCATCGCGAAGCGATTTTGCATGGCTTGATGCGTAACAGTTCGGCAAGGCTGAACTGTTACATCGTGGAGGCAATCAGCTCCATCTTCCCCTGAAGCTGCGCTTTGCCAAAGCCGTTTGGCAGAATAAAGTGGTCCCCCTTTTTGACAAGCTGCCCGTCGATGAGTCCGTCTCCCTCGACAACGCTCATAATCAGGAATGGATAGTCCTGTAAAACCTCCATGCTGCCGTCCACATCCAGCTTCCACACGCGGTAATAATTGCAGGAAATCAGCGGATTCATCGTATTTTTGATCTCTGTGGAAATGTTGATCACACTCTCCTTTGCCGACTTTGCAGGAACGGTGATGACATCAATGCTCTTCTCGATATGGAGCTCACGCGGCTTGCCGTTCTGAAGACGTCCATAGTCATAGACGCGGTATGTGATATCCGAGTTTTGCTGTGTCTCCAGAATCTCGATGCCGCCCTTGATGGCATGGACAGTTCCCGGGTCAATCTGGATAAAATCGCCCTTTTTCACCGGCACCTCGCGCAGAAAATCCGCCCACCTGCCGTTATGAATCATATCCTCAAGCTCTGCCTTGTCCTTTGCGTTGTGGCCGATGACAAGCGCCGCCCCCTCCGGTGCATCAAGGATATACCAGCACTCGGTCTTGCCAAAGGAACCATTTTCATTTTTTCCGGCATAATTGTCATCCGGGTGCACCTGTATGCTCAAATCATCATTCGCGTCAATAATCTTGACCAGCAGCGGAAAACGGTCGCCGGGTACATTGCCAAAAAGCTGCGGTTCTTCCGACCAGAGCTGGCTTAATGTCTTCCCAGCAAAAGTACCTTCTTTTATCGTACAGTCCCCGTTGGGATGCGCACTCACTGCCCAGCATTCCCCGGTGTTTTCGCCCGGAATCTCATAGCCCCACTTGCTGCCCAGCTTGCTGCCGCCCCAGATCATCTGTTTAAATACAGGAGTCATCCATAAAATTTCCTTTGTTGCATTCGTGTTGTTCATACTTAATATCCCTCCATTTGTCTCCATCACTTTCTGATACCAGTACGCTGAGTCCTTTGCAATGCGCTTCTGCGTGGCAAAATCCACATGGACGATGCCAAAGCGTTCATTGTATCCCTTGTCCCACTCAAAATTATCAAGGAATGTCCACAGGAAATATCCCCGGATGTCTGCCCCCTCATCGCCTGCCTTTTGCAGCTGTGACAGATAGCGGTCCAGAAATTCGATCCGGTTGCTGTCATGAACTTGTCCATCCGCAGAAACGATGTCATGACAAGACATTCCATTCTCCGTGATATAGAGCGGCATATGATAGCGCTCATACAGGAACTTGGGCCCCCAGTACAGGCATTCAGGCGTGACAGGCCAGTTTGCCGCAGTCTTTGGAAATCCTGCCGGTCTGTCTACATACTCCGGGCTGCCGTCCGCACCCCTTCTGATATAGTATCCAGTGTAGATATTCTGCCCCATAAAGTCAATCGGCTGATGAATCAATTCCAGATCTGCGTCCGTGATTTCAGGCAGATATTCTCTGTACTTCTCAACGCCCTCCTCCGGGTATTTTCCCAGAAAAACAGGGTCGGCAAACCACGCCACATTCCATGTCCAGTTCTCGATCGGCTGGTCAAAGCCAAAATAAATGCTCCGTGCCGCCTCGACATCCTCTGGCTTGTCTGTATAAGGATACGCCACGCCGCAGGTCGGTGCAAAGCCGATCTGTATCGGCTGCTTTGCGTATTTTCTAAGCTGCTTCACCGCCATACCGTGGGCGCGCAGCGCATTGTGCGCGATCTGAAATACCTCTTTGGGCGGAAGCTTCAATCCCGGCGCGTGGACACCGCTTAGATGTCCCAGCCCCACAAAACACTGCGGCTCATTTAATGTGAATATGTACTGCGCCAGATCTGTAAAGCGCTCTGCAACCACCTTTGCATATGCGCCAAACCATTCAATGATCTCTTCGTTCAGCCAGCCGCCCCTGTCCTGAAGCGCCTGCGGCAGTTCCCAGTGGTACATCGTGAGATAGGGCACGATGCCGTTCTCCTTCATACACTGTATCATATCGCGGTAGAGCGCGACTGCCTTCTCATTGACGGCGCCTGTCCCTTCCGGCATCAGGCACGCCCAGCTCAGTGAAAAACGGTATGCCTTCACGCCCAGCAGGCGCATCATGGCAAAGTCCTCTTTGTATCTGTGGATATGGTCACACGCCACATCTGCATTTTGATGGCTGTAGACCCTTCCCTCCTCGGCAAACGTATCCCAGATGCACTTTCCCGCTCCATCCTGCGGGTCTCTTCCCTCAATCTGATAGGCGCTGCTTGCCACGCCCCAGACAAAATCATCTCTAAACATATCTTTATTCTATTTTCCTTTCATTTCATAATAATTCTGCCAGATACCCCGCCAGTACCTCCGCCGCCTGCTGGTGGCATTTGAATCCGGGGTGCTCCCGCGAGCCTGCGCTCTCCGGCGTCATCGGCGGAAGCGGTAAATATAATACTTTGTGGTCTGACGCCTCCTGCGCATACGCGGACACCGCCTCCTGAATATACTGCTGAAAATCCATGCCAAGCATCCCAAAGCACCATACGATCTGCGCGCTCGGATTGCAGGAGCGGAGCAGCCCGAGAAACGCCTTTGCCGCCTGCTGGAATGCCTTGACATCCTCCATGCAGTACGAGCCGTCCGCCTCTCTTCGCATTTTATAGCGCTCTCCTGTCTGCGTGTCCGTCCACGCTGGCTGGTCAAAGGATGCCGCATCGTTTGTCCCCAGATTGACCACCACTACATCCGGCTGCCAGCTCGCAAAATCATGCGGCTGTTTCCCGCCAAGCCGCTCATTTTCTGCGCCCGGCATCAGACTGCAAATCTCTTTGTAATACTTTGGCAGCGCGCCGTTTATATTATTGTCCCATGTGTTGTGCACACCCCATCCGCTCTGGGAAAAAATCCTGTACTCCGCATCCAGCCGCTCTGCCGTCTGATAGGCATAGCTTCTGACCGCCGAGAAAAACATCGGTATCCAGTCCTGCTCGCTCTTTGCGCCAAAAAGCCCCTCGCCGGAAGTGATGCTGTCCCCGATAAACTCCATCTTGAGCTTCTTGTCCGCAACCGGATAAAACGTCCCGTCATGGCGCAGCGCATGAATATGAATGTAGGATTCCCCATCATCGCTCATCGCCTGCAAATCTTTGAAAAAATGCACATTCTTGACCGTTTCAGGACTCATGCCGCGAAACAGCGGAATCCAGTATCTGCCCTTTTGCAGCATCTGTCTGCCCACCCAGTCTCCGTTCACAGTATAGCTAAACCACGGCTCGTACAGGTGAAACGTGACTTCGAGCTCCACCCAGAGCTCCGAGCCCGTCACATTGCACTCAAACCCGCTCGCCGTCCAAAACAGCGTCAGCGGGTCGCGGCACGCTGTTGTCCTGCCATGAATCTTAATCTCTGGAATCTCTTTCAGTTTAGTCTCCCTCAGCATCGCAATCTCTCCTTTTTATATCAAATAAAATCCCTGTCCACATGTACGAAAAGAACGCCGCAAATCGGGCGTTCTTCTCACACTATCTCCTGCCAATCTCTGTATCCGATGTTGTCACCTTGCTCTTGGTCTTGATATAGTCAACGATCTCATCAATCTCTGTAAATGCCAGTCCGACATAGCTGTCCGCCGCACCGTAGTATATCGCAATTCTGCCTGTCTCAGAATCATGAATCGTAGCACAAGGGAAACATACATTTGGCACAAAGCCTCTCTCCTCATACCACTCTTCCGGTGTCAGCAGGAAATTCTCACAGCGGTACTTCACAATTGAAGGATTGTCAATGTCAAGGATTGCGCCGCCTATAGAGTACACATAGCCGTTGCAGGTACCTGTCACACCGTGATAGAACAGAAGCCATCCCTCACTCGTCTCAATCGGTGCCGCGCCGCCGCCTATTTTCAAAGACTGCCACCACTCGTTTCCTTTGCCCATCACGTGCCTGTGCTTGCCCCAGTATACCAAATCCGGGCTCTCGCTCACAAAGATATCGCCAAACGGTGTGTGACCGGAATCTGAAGGACGGCTCAGCATCATAAAGTTGCCGTTGATCTTTCTCGGGAACAGCACTGCATTTCTGTTAAACGGCAGGAACGGATTCTCGATGCGTGTGAAGGTCTTGAAGTCTGTCGTCTTTGCCATGCCGATCGCCGCGCCGTAGAAGTCCTGACACCAGATAATATAATATACATCCTCCACTTTCACAAGGCGGGGATCATATGCATATACTGGCATAAATGGATTTCCAGCCTCATCTACAAAGTTGATCTTGTTCGCGTCAAAATCCCAGTGGATTGCGTCCTCGCTGCGTCCCAGATAGATATATGGAATGCCGTTTGTCTGCTCGCCGCGGAACACACCGATAAAGGCTCCCTCATACGGGATGACTGCACTGTTGAAGATTCTTGCAACCCCCTTTACAGGATTTCTGCCGATAATCGGATTTTCATTGTACCGCCAGATGGGCGCATCGGCAACACCAGAGGTCTTGCCGTCTGCCCTGTCCTGCCAAGGCATGTTTGGAACTGCCGGACTCATCATTTTTACTTTACTCATTTTTATATCCTCCTTATTTTCCTTGGTAGTGTCAAGTCTACTACCTGTTTTTTCTATTCAAAGCCTTTATTTTCGGGAGTTTGCAAAAAAATGAGCATTGA
>VSNR01000200.1 GCA_009774345.1 Lachnospiraceae bacterium
GTGTATCTGTTTCTTTTATATATAAAATTTTATTATCAAAGGAGAAATTACATGAAAAGATTTTTCAGGAAAATAATGAGCGCTGTCGTGGCGGCTTCCATAATCTTGTCTGTGGGCGCTGCTGTCCCGCCGCTTTCTGCCTCTGCAAAGGAGAGTGTTGGCAATGGTCTGATTCTCTCTGAGGACAGTATCGCGATCGCAGAGGGCGCCTCCGCCACCTTCACGGCAGTTCTTGCAGGAGATGCGGATGCCTCAAGGCTTGCCGTCGTGGTCGCGGACCCCGGTGTCGTGAACATCACCCCCGTAGCCTATGCTGCCAACGCCGCTGCCTATCAAGTGACCTACGGCACAGGCGGCTCCACGCTCGCTGCCGTCTACCACATGGACAATCCCGAAGTCGTGGCGTATGTATCGGTCAGCGCCTCGCCGCTGGTGATGCAGATTCCATCAAAATTAGGTACAAATCATGACAATTACTGTGCGCTGGTAAGCTACGAGTTTGTCCCTTACGATTTCACCTACGCTGATTTCAACGATTACAAGGCAACTTTGAATCTGAAATATCAATGCACTTCTTACAAGGACGATGAATTTAACAAATGGGGCTGCTACGGCTATTTCTATGACGCTGCGGGCAATGTGCTCTCCAAGGTGCATCTCTATGCCAGCTCCCTCGCCAAGGGAAGGGTCTACCACAGTGAATTTCATGTACCTGTAAATGCCGTCCGATTCTCAATAGAAGGATTTTAAATCAAAAAAGACGCCGGGAGCTGTTCCTGCGTCTTTTAATGTATCTATATTTTTTTATTCAAATGCTTCAATAATGGAATTAATCAGATTCGTGATTTCCTCAACAGAGGTCTCGATATCTGTATAGATTCCAGCCGACTGATTCGACAAATCCTGCATACTTTTCGCAACGACTGCAAATCCAACGCCCGCTTCACCACTTCTTGCAGCTTCGATTGTCGCATTCAGAGATAATATGGTCTGCTTCTTTGCAATGCCCTTCAAATGTCCTGTCTTCTCGTTAATCGTCTGAACAAGCTGCCCTGACTTCTTGATATCTTCTTTGATAGAGCTGTATCTGCCGGAGTTGATACTGTTCAAATACTCCAAAGCAGCGGTCTTGCTGATCATCGTGCTAAATAACTGTGCCGCATCTCTCGCCTTATTGTCTGAATCCTGCGCGATCACGACCGCGCCGAGCTTCTCTCCATTCACTATGATATCAACAGAATCTGTCTCCCCACTTCGAAAACGCGGACCGTCTGTGAGCCGCTTGCCGTCTGCACTGACTACAACCGCCTCAAGGCCTGCCGCTCCCGAGAAGGAATTTTGTAATTCCTGTAATTTGCTTGTATCCATATAATCTTTTAGCACCATAATCATTTCCTCCATTCCGCCCAATCGACATATCTATATTATAAAGAAATTTTCAGACATTTTCAACACCTAAGTAGCCTTTTCACAATTTTTTCTTACGGGCAGTCGCAATCAGCTCTCTCGCATTCTCTCTCACGGTATCTGTAATCTCATCGCTGCCGAGCATTCTCGCCAGCTCATCCACCGCCTCTGTCTCCTCCATATGTACGATGTCCGTCACGGTCTTATTTTTGACTGCCTGCTTTGCAATCTTGTAATGGTCGTCTGCCATCGCAGCAATCTGGGGCAAATGGGTAATACAAATGATCTGGTGGCTCTGCGAGAGTCTGCCAAGCTTCTCTGAGACCTTCCATGCCGTCTTTCCGCTGATGCCGGTGTCGATCTCATCAAAGATCATGGTAGGAATCCGGTCTCTCGAAGCGAGCACAGTCTTGATCGCCAGCATAATACGCGAAAGTTCGCCGCCGCTTGCCACATTGCCGAGGCTTTTGAGCGGTTCGCCGGGGTTGGTCGAGATCATAAACTCCACATCATCAGACCCAATCGCGGTGATTTCCTCCTTCTTCCGCACCTGTATCTCAAACTTTACATCCAGAAAATTCAGGTCTGTGAGTGCTGCGATCATATCCTTTTGAAGCTTTGCCGCCTCCTTGCTGCGCACCTTGGAAGCCTTCTGGCAAAGGTTCTTTAGCTTGGTCTGCATATCTGAAAGCTTTGCCTCGAGCTGCGCCTTGTATTCATCTGCATTCCTGAGCTTTTCGATCTTATCGCCAAGCGCTGCCTGATACTGCAAAACTGCCTGAATGCTGGCGCCGTACTTGAGCTTGAGGTGATTGAGCAGGTTGAGCCGCTCCTCCATCTGGTGAAACTGCTCTCCGTCAAACTCCATATCTGACATATATTCCGACACTTCCCGGTTAAAATCATTGAGCAGTGCATCAATATTCTCGAGCTCATCGGCAAGCTCCCGCGCCCTGTCGTCGTATCCTTCTACACTGCGCAGCTCCCGCAGTGCGTAACCGACTGCTTCCGCCGCCGACTGGTCGCCGTTTGCAGTAAGCTGGTATGCCTTGTCCGCCGCCTCCACAATCTGCCTGCTGTTTGCCATTCTTCTGTAATCGCGCTCAAGCTCCTCATCCTCGCCTGCCGACAAGCTGGCTTCCTCGATCTCCTGAAACTCAAACTCCGCAAGAGACAGCTCCTTTGCCTTCGTTCCGTCATCCACGCAGAACGAGGCGAGCTCCTTTTTGGCTGCGGCATACAGTTGATATTTTTCTTTTAATTCTGACTTGATCCCCGCGAGCGCTTCCCCTGCAAAGGAGTCCAAAATCTCCAAATGATTTTTCTTATACAACAAGGACTGGTGCTCATGCTGCCCATGAATATCTATCAAAAATTCCGAGAGCGCCTTAATCTGCTTTGTCGTGGCAGTCTCCCCGCAGATTTTAAACAGATTCCGGCTGGGCTGTATTTTGCGCTGTATGATGATGATACCATCCTCCTCCACAGGGATTTCAAGCGCCTTGATCTCCTCCCGCATCGCATCATCCGTCACCTGAAAGACCAGCTCCACCAGCGCGTAGTCCGCCCCAGTCCGTATCAAATCTTTGTCCGCACGCGCCCCCAGCGCAAGGTTAATGGAGCCGATAATAATGGATTTGCCGGCTCCAGTCTCCCCGCTTAATATATTGAGTCCCTCTCCAAACGTTACCTCTGTCTCTGAGATCAGAGCCAGATTCTTTACATGTAAGCTCACTAACATCGTTTTGCCCCTAACCTTTTATAATCTCATCCAGTTTCTGCATCACGGTCTTTGTCTCCTCCACGGACTTCACCGCGGCAAAGATCGTGTCATCCCCGGCGATACAGCCGACAATCTCCGAAAACCGCATGGCATCTACCGCCGCAGCGACCGCCATCGCCATGCCCTGCACTGTCTTGATCACCAGAATATTCTGCGCCATGCTCATAGAGAGAAAGCCTTCTCTCAATACACGGATATACTTATCGCCCAGCCTGTTATCCTCATTTTGAAGAATAATATATTTCTGTCTGCCGCCGCCCGCTGCGATTTTCGACAAGTGCAGTTCCCGAATATCCCGCGACACCGTTGCCTGTGTCACCTCAAATCCTTCTTTCCGCAGATATGCCGCCAGCTCCTCCTGTGTCTCGATATCATACTTATTGATCAGCTCTACTACAACCTCGTGTCTCTCCCTTTTCATCTGGTTTTCCATGCCTTTCGCAAATTTTTCATGAACCTACATTGGTTCTCCAATCCCACACAAAGCCAATTGGATTTTCTCATAAGATGCCTCGCTCGCCGCACCGTAAAGCATATCCGGCATACCGTCCCCACAGTCCATAATGGCAGCCAGATTGTCTTTTTCATTTTGAAATAATGTAATATGGACACCACCAATCCAGTTCGTCATCTCATATGGCAGTTTTGTGAGCCGGGTGCTGATCAGCTCCACTTCCTCCTTGGTCAGCAGATAAAACTCTTCTGGACTATATGAAAATGTATAGACCGATTCATATGCAAGTGCAGCATTTAAAAAATCACTGGTTGTTGGCGCACACAGAACCCAGTTCTCCTCCCCCTGCATGACATAAACCGGTGGGTCTGGCAGGTGTAAATCCTCCTTGCGTATCCCGGCACAGCAGACATACTGCGCCTCATTCAGCAAAATCATATAATCAGGATGCCGCAGCCATTCTCGTTTCTGATAATGTTCTGGCAGCACCCATTCATCCTCTCCATTATAAATTGCCTCTGTTCTGCCGGCTGTGCGGTAAAACTCCTCCAACACACGGGGCAAGGTGCCAAAGATTCCCTTTAACAGCTCGATATCCTTCTCTGTATACCCCTGCAATGTCTCTACCACATACAGCGCCTTGAGTTTGTCCCATGACTCTGATACCATACAAGTCCCCCTTTTTCTCACAGGTCAGAAAACCCGCATTTTCCGGTGTAATGTATCCAGAAAGCTGCCTTCGCTGAGCTTGATAATCGTTGTCACCTCGTCCGAGCGGATGATTCGTATCTTGTCTCCCTCGTTAAGACTGACAGGGCAGCGTCCGTCAAAGCTGGCATCGACCTCCTGCTTTTCGCCCGGCTTATAGCGTCCGATCTCGATGTCAATCACATCATCCTCCGACAGGATGATCGACCGGTTGTTGACCAGCGTGTGCGAACAGACGGGTGTCAGCAGAATCAGCCTTGCCCGCGGCTCGACAATCGGCCCGCCTGCCGATAAATTATAGGCGGTGGAGCCGGTCGGCGTTGACACAATGATGCCGTCCGCATTGTAGGTACTCAACAGGCGGCCATTGACATAAATATTAAAATTAATGGCATGCAGCGCGCCTTTCCGGTTGATCACAATGTCATTCAAGGCTGTCTGCGGACTGGTGCTGGTCCCTGCAATCACTGCAATGCCGCCTAGCATCATGCGCGGCTCGAGCTCATATCTGCCGGCAATCAGGCTGTCGAGCGCTGGTTCGATCTCCTCTCTGTCAACCTCTGCCAGATAGCCCAGCGTCCCCAGATTGACGCCAATCATCGGAATATGATACGACACATACTCCCGCGCTGCCCGAAGCATGGTCCCGTCGCCGCCAAGCACGATCATGCCCTCCACCTTGTCATCAACCTCGCTGCGGCACAGACAGCCTTTCAGATTCAGATAATCCCTTATGTACTGTGTAATCTCGCCATTCCCGTCCTTTGTCTGGTTCGTGTATATATAAAAAGTTTTCATTGATATCTCATCACCTAATTATCAAGCGTTTGATGTGCACGCGCAACAACCTCCTGCACGAGCGCAGTATATTGTGTCTGCTGTCCGCCCTCTGCTGCCTTGCACAGCTGCATCAGATACTCGATATTCCCCTCGGGTCCTCTGACGGGCGAAAAGTCCAGATTCATAATCTCAAAGCCATTTGCCATCGTAAAGGCAAAGACCGACTCGATGACCTCTCTGTGCACCTGCGGGTCCCGCACAACGCCTTTCTTGCCAACTTTATCCTTGCCCGCCTCAAACTGCGGCTTGATCAGGCATACCATCTGCGCGTCAGGCGTCAGGAGCTGATAGGCAGGGCCAAGGATTTTATCCAGCGAGATAAAGGACACATCGACCGACGCGAACTCTATCGGCTCTGCGATATCCGCCGGGGTCATATAGCGGAAGTTTGTCTTTTCCATACAGATGACACGCGCATCATTGCGAAGCTTCCACGCAAGCTGCCCGTATCCTACATCGACAGAATATACTTTCTTTGCACCATTTTGGAGCATACAGTCTGTAAAACCGCCTGTCGAAGCGCCAATATCCATGCAAATTTTTCCATCCAGCGCGATGCCAAACGCCTCAACCGCCTTCTCAAGCTTTAAACCGCCTCGGCTCACATACCGCAGTGTGCTGCCTCTGACCTCCAAGGAAACCTTCGTCTCGTCAAACATCGCGCCTGCCTTGTCCTCCTTCTGGTCATTGACATACACGCACCCTGCCATGATCACTGCCTTTGCCTTCTCGCGCGACGTGGCAAGTCCCTGCCGCACCAGCAGTACATCCAAACGCTCCTTCATGCTCTGAATCCTCCATCACCGCACCAGCTCAAGGATTCTGTCCACGATCGTCCCGGCGTCAATGCCCACTTCGCGGCGCAGAATCTCTACGTTTCCATGCTCCACATACTCATCAGGAATATGAATGGCCAACAGCTTCTTCTCCGGGTGGGTTTTGTCCAGATAAGACCGCACCTTCTCCCCAAATCCGCCGCTTGCCACATTCTCCTCCATTGTGACAATAAGCCTGTGGTCTTTTGCCGCCTCGTCCAAGATCTCCGTGTCTACCGGCTTCACAAAGCGGGCATTGATCACACTGCACGCGAAGCCTTTCTGCGTCAGCGTCCCGCGGACAGCAAGCGCCGTCTTTACCATACTTCCCACTGCCACGAGCGCGATTCCTCTCTCGTGGTAAATCCATTCAGCCTTTCCAAACTGAATCGGCTCGCGGTACTCGCGAAGCTCATCATAGGCTTCTCCTCTCGGATAGCGCAGTGCGATCGGTCCCTGAAAAGCAACCGCAAATTTTAACATATCCGATAATTCCCACTTATTCTTGGGCGCCATAATATGCATATTCGGAATGGAGGACAGGTACGACAAATCAAAGATGCCCTGATGCGTCTCTCCGTCGCTGCCCACAAGACCCGCGCGGTCAATAGCAAAAATCACATGCAGATTCTGGATACAGACATCATGCAGTATCTGGTCGTATGCCCGCTGTAAAAAAGAGGAGTAAATCGCCACCACCGGACACATGCCGCCTGCTGCCAGTCCTGCCGCAAAGGTAACTGCATGTTCCTCCGCAATCCCCACATCAAAAAACCGGTCGGGATACAGATTGCGGAACCGCTTGAGCCCCGTCCCATCCGGCATTGCCGCCGTAATTGCCACAATATTCTGATCGCGGTCGCCAAGCTTGCACATCACAGTTGAAAATACATCCGTATAGCTGGACTTGGTCTTGGGCGAAAGCGGCAGCCCTGTCTCGACATCAAAAGGTTCTGCGCCGTGAAATCTCGCCGGATGCTTCTCTGCTGGGGCAAATCCCTTGCCTTTTTGTGTGAGTACATGCACCAGCACCGCGGATTTGCAGCGCTTTGCCTCGCGGAATACCTTCATCATCGCATTGATATTGTGCCCGTCCACAGGCCCCAGATATGTGATGCCCATATCCTCAAAAAACATGCCCGGAATCACAAGCTGCTTCACAGAGCTTTTCGCCCGGCGGATACTAGAGACAATCGGTTCGCCCAGCTTGGACTCCATCAATGAATTGTAGATTCCTTCCTTCATATCCAGATACTTGTCTGCTGTCCTGATATTATTCAGGTATTTGGACATGCCGCCGACATTCTCGGAGATCGACATATTATTATCATTTAATAC
>VSNR01000201.1 GCA_009774345.1 Lachnospiraceae bacterium
CTGATGATAGATGATGATGAAATGATAGCCACGGCTACTTCCGAATATTTCAATATGTTCGGCGTAAAGACTTCCTATGTAACAAGCTATGACGATGCGGTCGCCTTTCTTGAAAAACATGATGTTTCATTGCTCCTGCTTGACATCAATCTTGGCGAAAAATCAGGCTTCGACCTTTGCAGGAAGATACGAGAAAACTATGACCTGCCGATATTTTTCATCAGTGCCCGGACAAGCGACGATGATGTGCTGATCGCCCTGAACATCGGCGGTGATGATTATATCAAAAAGCCCTATACGCTAAACGTCTTGCTTGCTAAGGTGAAAGCTGCCGTTTTCAGATACGACAGGACGCGGGATACTGCGCATACTGTCCAAAATTATCAGCAGAATGAGGACGGCCTTGTGAAACTGACAGGTAAAGTGTACCTTAACACAAATATGCACAAAATTATTGCAGACGGCAGGGATATTCCCCTCAAAGCACTGGAATACAAGCTGCTGTATTATCTTTATACAAACAGGGGAAAGGTCGTTTCAAAGGACGATCTGCTCAGAGATGTGTGGGAGAATGCATATATCAACGAGGGTACAATCGCTGTACATATCCGGCATCTGCGTGAAAAGACCGAGGACGACTCCAAAGAACCACAGCTCATAAAAACCGTATGGGGTGTGGGCTACATGATGGAAGTGACAGCACTATGAAAAGATATTGCAGTTTTGTAGTGCTTCTTGTCCTGCTGCTCGCTGTCGGGCTGTCTGTTGTTGTGAAAATCACCAGCACAGATGATTTTTCACAAAATAATAAGGACGTGCTTCTGCTCAATGAGATTGCGCATAAGATGGTTCTGGACGATATGCCGCCTGAAAACACAGCATCGGAACGGGAATATGTAATACTTGACGTAAACGGGAATGTGATTTATGATAACCGTTCTGACCGTTCGGAAGTGATAACCGTTGAGACGGCAATGAAAAGGTGTTATCCCTATACCTATATCACAGAGAATAATCAGATAACAGGCAGTGTCGTGCTTACAGACAGCGATAAGCATTTCGACAGTCTGCGTACAAATATCATCGTTGTTTACTGTGTATGCAGTTTTCTCCTGATCGGTACGGCGGCAGCTTTCGGGGCGTATATCCGCAAAGCGATCCTGCGCCCATTTGCGAAGATGAAAGAGTTTGCATCTTATGTGGCGGCAGGCGACCTTGACCGGCCTCTTGAGATGGATAAGGGCAATCTGTTCGGTGCTTTTTCGGAGAGCTTTGATATCATGCGGGAGGAGCTGAAAGCGTCCAGAGCAAGAGAGCATGAGCTTATCGCGTCACTTTCCCACGACCTGAAAACACCTGTGACAGGGATTAAACTCACATCTGAGCTGATGGCGGCGGTATTCTCCCAAAATGAGGGACAGGAAATCACCGTCACAGAAAATATGATCGTGAAGATGAATAACATCTATAAAAGAGCGGATGAGATCGCGCTGCTTGTAGGCGACCTGTTTTCTTCCGCTTTGGAGGACTTAGGCGCGTTCAAGGTAAACTGTGCGGATGAAAATTCCACTGTTATCGCAGAGCTCGTATCCGAGTACGATGACAGAGGGCTTGTGCGTATCTCCGAAATACCGCAGGTCATTGTGCATATAGACAAGCTGCGTTTGTCGCAGGTTATTGGCAATATCCTATTTAATTCTTACAAATATGCAGGTACGCCCATTGACATTTCTTTCCGTCTTGATGAGCCCTTTCTTGAGGTGTCAATCCGTGACAGCGGCCCGGGCGTTCCCGAAGACGAAATCGCGCTTATCACCCACAAATTTTACCGTGGAAAGGAACAGGGCGACAAGGAAGGAAGCGGTTTAGGCCTGTATATCGCAAGGATACTCATGGATAAAATGGGCGGTGAACTGTCTGTCAGGAGCGAAAACGGACTGTGCGTAACGCTGCTTATTCCGCTTAGTTAAGGGACTGTAGAAGAATAACTGACATATCTTGACTTGGAGCAATTTAACCTCGAAGAAATATCCTGCACAATTGGTATCACTTATTTTTCTACAATTCCTAATCCGTCCAATTAAGAAAAAGACAAGAATTTAACAAGAATTTGACAAGGAAATTATGAACGGGATCTTGTAAAATACTATCAATTGAGTAGAGAAGATTCATCTTTCCTACTCGCGCGCGACCCGTGTGCCGCCTTAGCGCATATTTCTTCTGCATGGGTCTGCGCATAAAAACAACAATCATGTATTAAAATTGTGATTAGAAAGGTAGTGTTATATATGATTCCTATTTTGCATACAGAAAAGTTGTGCAAGTCTTTTTCAAACGGCGCTGCACAGCAGCATGTTATCAAGAATCTCGATTTGGAGATTATGGAGGGCGATTTTACGGTCATCATGGGCGCTTCGGGTTCGGGCAAGTCCACCCTGCTCTACGCGCTTTCGGGAATGGATAAGCCCACTTTGGGAAAGGTATTCTTCGGTAATACCGAGATTCAGGACTATTCGAACGATCAGCTTGCGGTGTTCAGGAGAAAAAACTGCGGATTTGTTTTTCAGAGCATCTATCTGCTTGAAAATCAGAATGTCCTTGACAATGTGCTGACGGGCGCGTTTGCCGTGCAGAAAAATTCTCCCGAGCTTATCAAAAGGGTGAAGGAACTGCTCGCAAAGGTCGGGCTTGATGAGGCAATGCAGAAGAAATATCCAAACCAGCTTTCCGGCGGCGAGGCACAGCGTGTTGGAATCGTGCGCGCTGTGATAAACGATCCGAAGATTCTTTTTGCGGACGAGCCTACCGGTTCACTCAACTCTGCATCGGGCAGAGATGTTCTTGACATCTTCACCGAAGTACACGAGAACGGTCAGAGCATCGTGATGGTAACGCACGATATCAAAACCGCACTGCGTGGGACACGGGTCATCTATCTGCGTGACGGCAAAGTTGTCGGCGAACACAGAATGGCAAAATACGGCGAGGACGATTTAAAAGAGCGCCGTGAAAAGCTGACCGTATTCCTTGATGAGATGGGGTGGTGACTTATGAAGATATTCCGATTATCCTTATTTAATCTAAAGCGAAACAAGCGTGAGGCGGCAGCCATTGTCTTTCTCACCCTTGTCACGACATTTCTCATGGCAACCTTTGCGGTCAGCATTACACAGATTGGCAGCGCATTTGACCGCGCCTTTGAGGAAACAGGCTGTGCTGATTTTGTATTGTTATTTCAGGCTGACAAATATCGTGATATATACCGTGATATTCTGGAAGAGGAGTATCATGTGACCGATGTCCGGGAAAGCAGTGTACTTTATGGCGCTGGTGCATCAGCACTATCAAAGCAGGGTGAAAGTATCGCCTATAATATGATCTTTGCGGACGAAAACACAGAGCGGAAGATGGAAAATTTCCAAAAACTGAATGCCTTCCCCGATGATGAGATTGAAAAGCTGTCTCATCCAATATGGCTGCCCCAGTATTTTGAGATCACAGCCGGCTATACACCGGGGGAAACCTTTACTTTTGTTTCAGGCGGCAGGGATTACCCCTTTACCATAGCCGGTTTTTACAACACGGGTTTATATAATTCCAGCAGTATGTTAAAATGTATC
This sequence comes from Lachnospiraceae bacterium, assembly GCA_009774345.1. Lineage (GTDB taxonomy): Bacteria > Bacillota > Clostridia > Lachnospirales > Lachnospiraceae > COE1. The sequence goes on from VSNR01000201.1 coordinate 3,621, forward strand.
ATTTCAGAGGATGACAGGGTGCTGTTGTCCGCTGTCTATGAGGAATACCGTATGATCGCATTTGACACGGAAAGGGAATTCTCCTATGAGGAATACTATGAAAAATGCGCCGCAAAGTCAAATGAGAATGTTTTAAGTGCAGTACTGCCACTTGATAAAGATATGGAGAAAATGGTAGAAACCGCTTATCTTGCTGTTTTTCTGTATATGAGCGTATTTCTTTCCATTGTCACCATGATATCCGCACTCTTCCTGATCCTTCACAAGATCTCAAAGGATATGGAGGAACAGATGGTGCAGATCGGCGTGCTGGAAGCATTGGGGTATACAAGCCGTGAGCTTTCCCTTTCCTACATCTGCGAATATATCCTTACAGGGGGCGTCGGCGCAGTCACTGGCGGCATAACAGCGGCAGCCTTTTCCCCGGTCATGGATACGCTCACAAGGGGTATGATGAACCGCGACGTGCATACGGATGTGAATATTCTCCGCATTCTTATCGTGGCAATATCGATCATAGCGCTCGTCACGCTCTTTGCGCTGTCAAGGGCGGCAAGGGTGAAAAAGCTCCCTCCCGTCGTGGCATTTCGCAAGGGCATAAAGACTCATCATTTCGGGAAAAATATACTTCCGCTTGAAAAAATGAAACACAGCATCAATATCCGACTTGCCTTCAAGGGAATAGGAAACGATCTTCGCTCGAATATCGGTACGGGTATCTGTATAATCGCCGCAGGAGTTGCCATCATGTTCAGCATGTACCTCTTTGACTTCTTCAAGAGCGGCTATAACGGACTGATAGGCGTTTTGGGAATGGAAACTCCCGACATAAACATCATTATGATGAACGGAGTGAACGGGGAAAAATTCTGCGAGGAAATCCGTAAGTTCCCCGAAGTGGAAAAGGTTCTTCTGACGCGCGCAATGGGGGATTATGTGGAAGTAAAAGGCTGCAACCAGAGTGCGGCTGTATTTTCCTACGCCGATTATTCTCTCACGGATAATATCCGCCTGAAAGCGGGACGTTTCCCCGAGTACGACAACGAAATCATGATTTCGGCAAGGAGAGAGAAGACAGAAAACCGGCACGTAGGCGACAGTATCATCATCAAGGGCGATGTCTGTGAAAAAAGCTATATCATAACAGGCATTGTAACCGCCATGAACAACAACGGCATCAGCGTCTACATGACCGAGGACGGTTTCCGGCGCATTCGCCCAAACGACCGCCCAAACGCGGTGGAGATCACGCTCAAAAACGAGGATGAGCGTCCTGCCTTTACGGATAAGCTCACCGCTCTGTATGGTGCGAGCGCAAAGGACACGGCGTATGAACAGACTGTACAGGGAAGTCTTGAGGAACGTATCAGGGCGAAAGCGGACGAGAAAATGGCTGTGCTCATCTCTCAATACGGTGTTACCGACGTTGACTATGCGATCAGAATAGGCGACACTGTTATCAGCGGAAACAGCAGCCGTTTCGTGATAAAGGAGATATCCTCCATGAAGGATTTTTTGAAATCCCAGATGGAATCCATAGCCGCGGTTACAAAGACATTCTCGTTTTGCGCCGTGATATTCATTGCCGTTGTGGTGGCTGTGATATTGGGCATCATAGCCGTATCCGCCGTAAAAAGACAGCGCAGAGAATTTGGTATCATGAAAAGTATGGGCTATACATCAAGGGAGCTTATGCTACAGCTTACCCTGCGTATTCTCCCAGTAACGATTATTTCCTCCTGCATCGCTGCGGTGTTGGCGGTATGGGTACAGCGTGCATTTTGGATGGCAGCGTTTGGCGTACAGATTCCCGAAAGCCTGCCGCTGATGATTGGCACGACGACAGCGCTTGTATTATACTGCCTGATTATCACCTACATCAGCGCAGGCAGTATCAGAAAAATATCCGTGACTGAACTTATGACAGAATGAAAGTGAGGTTAAATCATGATGAAGAGAAAGATCATTGCGGCAGTATCCGCCTTGTGTATGGCAGGAACTGTATACGCATCTGCTGGAAATGCGGTGAATGCTGAATCCGCACAATTGGAACTTACAGACAAAACAACTGCTTCGCAGGAAAGGATCTATTGTATTGCGTCTGTAAGCAAAATGTATTCTTCCTTGGCGGTCATGCAGCTTGTTGACGAGGGAAAGGTCGAACTTGACGCTCCGGTCACAAAGTATCTCCCCGATTTCAAGATGGATGACGAGCGGTACAAGGACATCACCGTGCGTATGCTTATGAATCACACATCGGGCATACCTTTGGGTCTGCCGATAAACCATTATCTTTATGATGATGTTGACAGTTTCGTTCATGACAATACACTTGATATCGTGTCGGGGTTACGTTTCAAAGCCGCTCCCGGAGAATATGCCTGCTATAATAATATGGGCTTTATGCTTATGGAGCATATCGTAGAAAATGTCAGCGGTATGAGCTTTACGGATTATGTGAGAAATAACATCGCCTCAAAGATAGGCGCAGACCATACGGGAACGGCTTGGAGCCTGTATGCGGGCGATACGGGCGACACACAGGTATCTCTCTATCGCGGCTCTCTGCCAATCGAATACCCTTATGAAATGGCGGCAGGTACGGGCGGCATCTATGCCACCGCTTCTGACGTGGCAAATTTCGGCAGCGCTTTCTTTACAGGAAATGACATTCTGCTTTCCGATGATGCCAAAACACAGATGTCCACCCGATGGAATGATGACGTAAAATACGAGAGCTACGGTCTGGGCTGGGACTTTGTGGAACAAGTCAAGTACGAAAAAGAAAACATAAAGGTCATGGGCAAGGGCGGAGACGTGCCGTACATGAACTCGAGCCTCCTTGTCGCTCCCGATGAACAGATCAGCATAGCGGTACTGACCGCCGGAAATGGCAGCAGCCAATATGCAGGACTTATGGCGTCTGCTCTGATGGACGTGGCGCTTGCAGAACAAGGAAAGGCGGTAAGTGATCTGACTCCTCCAGAGCCGGAAATAACGGACATTATCCCCGATCATTATCAAAAATATGAGGGCCTGTACTGCAGCGGCACATTCGGAATCGCCGAAATATGCAGGATTACATTTGACGATACCACGATGTACAAGGAGGAATTGGGCACTGACAACACATTGCCCGAAAGATTTAAGATTACCGAAAGCGGAAGTTTTGTCAGGGTAAATGACAGTGGCAGGATGACTGCAGACAGGGAGATCGTTTATTTCGAGGAAAAGGATGGCAAAATATTCATCAGAACGGAGTTGTTCGCCGTATACCCAGGACTTGGAAATAAGTCAGACAGTATGTACACAGGGGAAAAAATGGAAGAAAATCCCGTCTCCCCCAGTGTGCAGCAAAGCTGGGACGAGCTTTCACAGACAGTATTCGTCACATATAACGAAAAATGGACCTCCCAGAACTATGAAACGCCATTTTACTGGATTGTGACAGATCAGGCATTCCCCGGTTATATTCTGGCAAAAAACAGCAGGGGCGTCACAAAAGCGGAAAAAATAACCGATGAACATCATGCCCTTTTCTTTACTTCCATACCGAGCACTGCAAACAGAGATTTGTTTGACATAGAGCTCACCGAGCA
>VSNR01000202.1 GCA_009774345.1 Lachnospiraceae bacterium
ATTAAAATATTTTATTTTTGAAAAAAATAAAATAATGAAGGCGTCTCCGCAGGACTGCGGGGCGGAAAAGTGAAGGAGATATACAGATGAATACACAGTTAAAATATAATGAGCCTTGGATTTTGCAGAGAGCAGATCCTTTCATTTGCAGGCAGGATAATGGAAAATACTATTTTACGGCTTCCGTACCGGCATACGACAGGATCATTCTGCGATGTGCGGACACGCTGGCGGGGATAGCGGATGCGGAGGAAGTGACCATCTAGCACAAGCATGAATCGGGACCGATGAGCGAGAATATCTGGGCGCCGGAGCTTCATAAGCTGGACGGGAAATGGTATGTGTATTATGCCGGCGGAGAGAAGGAGGACATCTGGAATATCCGCCCGTATGTGCTCGAGTGCGCGGACGAGGACCCCATGACAGGCACGTGGAGGGAGCTTGGCAAGATGCAGTGTGCAGACGAAGATGAGTTTTCCTTCCGCGCATTTTCATTGGATGCAACGGTGTTTGAAGATCACGGAAAGCGCTATTATGTGTGGGCGGAGAAGGTCGGCGTCGGCAGACAGATCTCCAATCTCTATATCGCCGAGATGGAGACGCCCAACAAATTAAAGACCGTTCAGGTACTTCTGACGACCCCTGATTACGACTGGGAGAGAGTCGGCTTCTGGGTAAATGAGGGTCCGGCTGTCATCAAGCGGGATGGGAAAATATTCCTCACGTACTCTGCGAGTGAGACGGGAGCGCCGTACTGTATGGGAATGCTCACCGCAGACAGCGGCGCAGATTTGTTAGACCCGCTGTCGTGGAAAAAAGAGCGCTATCCAGTGCTGGCATCCGACCCTTCGATCGAAGTGTACGGCCCGGGGCACAATTCTTTTACCGTGGATGAGGATGGAAACGATATTCTCGTGTATCACGCCCGCACGGCGAGCGTGATCGTGGGCGAGCCGCTTTACAATGCAAACCGCCATACCATGCTGATGAAAGTGCGGTGGGAAAATGGCAGACCAATTTTTGACTATAAAAATTAAATATTGACTAAAATAAATTAGGAGGCACATAATACAATGGCGAAGCTTTATATCAATGAGAAAAATCAAAAAGGACATATCAATGCAGAGATTTACGGCAATTTCTCTGAGCATCTGGGCAGGTGCATCTATGAGGGGCTCTATGTAGGAGAAAATTCTGAGATACCGAACACAAACGGTATGCGAAACGATGTCGTTGCGGCGCTTCGCGAGATGAAGCTTCCTGTGCTCCGCTGGCCGGGCGGCTGCTTTGCGGACGAGTATCACTGGATGGAAGGGATCGGGCCAAAAGAATCCAGAAAGAAAATGATCAATACAAACTGGGGCGGCGTGATCGAGGACAACAGCTTTGGCACGCATGAGTTTTTTGAGCTGTGTGAGCAGATTGGATGCAAGACCTACATCAACGGCAATGTCGGGAGCGGGACCGTACAGGAAATGTCAGAGTGGATAGAGTACATGACCTTCGACGGGGTTTCCCCGATGGCGGAGCTGCGCAAAAAGAATGGCCATGAGAAACCGTGGAAGGTGGATTACTTTGGCATTGGCAATGAGAACTGGGGCTGCGGCGGCAATATGACACCGGACTATTATGCAAATCTTTACAGGAGATACCAGACCTTTGTGCGCAATTATAAGAAAGACGAGCACATTTTCAAAATCTGCGGCGGGCCCAATGTGGACGATACCTACTGGACAGAGCATGTGCTCAAGACCTGCTATGAAAATGCGCCGGAGGGTTCCCACGGATTTATGGACGGCTTGTCCATGCACTACTATGTACACCCGGAAGGATGGGAGCAGAAGGGAAGCGCCACAGAGTTTGACGAGAAGACATGGTACAAGACGCTGTGGAAGGCGCTCTATATAGAAGACTTGATTAAAATGCACACTGCGATCATGGACCAGTATGACCCTGAGAAAAAAATTGGCCTGATCTGTGATGAGTGGGGGACATGGTTTACCTGCGAGCCGGGCACGAATCCGGGATTTTTATACCAGCAGAACACGATGCGCGATGCCTTGGTGGCGGGGCTTTCGCTCAATGTGTTCAACAAGCACTGCGACCGCGTGAAGATGGCAAACATCGCACAGCTTATCAATGTATTGCAGGCAGTGATTCTCACAGACGGGCCAAGGATGCTGCTTACACCGACGTATCACGTATTTCATATGTACAAGTATCATCAGGATGCTGCGCTTCTTGAGAGCTATCTGGATGGCGCGAAAAAGATTGGTGAGGAGGAGGACTACATGGTTCCGAATCTTCAAGAATCCGTTTCGCTCGACAAGGACGGCATCGTGACCGTCACGCTCAACAACCTTTCTGTGACAGACAGTGAGGAGATGGAGATCGTCTTTGCAGAGCGTCATCCAGACTGTGTGACCGCAGCTATTGTCACGAATAAAATGGATGCGTACAATACCTTTGACAACCCCGATACCGTGAAGGAAGCGGTGTTTGAGGACTTTACGGTCACAGACAGAGGTGTCACTTTTACAATGCCCGCGTGCAGCGTGGTACAGTTTCGGATAAAATAAATTTTACAGACAGGGAGTGTGTCATGGAGGGTGAAAAGAAGCACTGTTTCAAGTGCCTCCTGCGCGAGATGGACAAGGATGCCTACATGGAAAATTTATATGATTATATTCAGAGATTAGATCAAGATCTCAAAGCAGATCAGGCGCTCTATGAGGAGCGCCTGTCTGTGTGTAAGGCGTGTGATTATCTTGAGGACGGGATGTGCAGGGCGTGCGGCTGCTTTGTCGAACTGCGCGCAGTGATGAGAAAAAACGTTTGTTCCTATGGAAAATGGTAATAAAAGTGGGAAGTATGCGGTTCTTGCACATCCATCCAATATGGTGTAGACTGTTAAAAACGGATACACACGCCAAGGAGGCATGCAAGGCAAATGAGAAAAAAGCATGAATTATTCGGATTCCTGCGCAAGTTAGGGATACAAAAACAATTATATACCATCTATATGCTGGCAGTATTGATACCTGTATCCCTGATCGGAACCTTTTTGGTGGGAAATACCTACAGGCTTTTGACAAATTATCATGGCGATCTGCTGGAATCGGATAATCTGCGCGTGCGCACCATACTGTTTGAAATCACGACACAGGTGTACAATATTTCAGAGGAATTGTCATATCATGAGAAAGTGGAATCTCTGCTGAAAAAGAGATATGCGTACCACGAAGAGTTTAAAGCGGCAGTGAACAGGATTTCTGAGATTGTTGACAACTATGCAGACCATTATACCGAGATTGATCAGGTGGAAATTTACTGCGATAATCCCGACATCTGTGATTACAAACAGTACCGCCTCGTTGATGAAGAGACTCAGAACTCAGACTGGTACCGGCGGGCAATCTCCCAGACAAGCGTATTTTGGCATGAAATGCGCAATATTGACAAATATGGCAATGAATACTGGAATTTGTGCCTCATCAGGCGGATTCCTCTCGTAAACTCCAAGCATCATGCAGTACTGGTTATCCGTATCAGCAATAATTATCTGAAAACGCGGATTGGGAGCCAGAAATATCAAATCTGTGTCTCGGTCGATGATGGCGTCGTGTTTTTTGCCTTGGACAGTGAAAATAACGGCAAACCCCAGCCCGTGGCGCTTGGCAGCGGCAAAAAACAAAAGATACGCCATAAGACCTGCCTTGTTGAAATCTCTGAGCTTGGGCTGTATCTGTCTGACTCGCATATTTATATATGCACGATGGATGACCAGTCGTATGACACGATCAGAAGCATTATTCAAATCTGCATTTTAATCATATTGGTCGCGGTGTTTGTACCGGGCATCTTGGTCTATTACTTTGGGCAGTATTTTACGAGACGGGTACGGACCCTGCGCCATGTGATGTATCAGGCAAGCAACGAAGACTATGATTTTAAAGAAATGGTGCGGGGAGAGGATGAGCTCTCGGAGGCTTTCTCCGATCTGGAAGTCATGGTGCAGAATATTAAAGAAAAAGATGCGCAGATGTACAAAGTGCTGCTCAAGGAACAGGAGCTTACCAACGAGCAGCAGAAGATGGAATTTAAGATGCTTGCAAGCCAGATCAATCCGCATTTCCTGTATAATACGCTGGAAACCATCCGCATGAAGGCATATACGGTCGGGGACAGGGAAGTGGCTACAGCAATCAAACTACTGGGAAAATCAATGCGGTATGTGCTCGAAAATAACGGAACCGCGTTTACCGCCTTGAAGGAGGAGCTGGACTATATTGAAATCTATATGAAAATACAAAAGCTCCGCTTTACGGATAAATTTGACTATGAGCTGAGAACGCAGGACGGGATGGATTTATATAAATGCATCACACTGCCGCTTCTATTGCAGCCGATCGTCGAGAATGCCATCCTGCACGGGCTTGAGGAGACAGAACAAGGCGGCATGGTCACGATTCAGATTGGTCAGGAGACTGGCAGCGAAGGAATCTACATCGCCGTGTCAGACAATGGCTGCGGGATGGATAAAGAGACACTAGAGCGTCTGAGGGCGGATATCGAGACGAAAAATCCAATGAAAAAAGAAAGCATTGGATTATATAATATAAACCAGAGAGTGAAACTCTGCTATGGGAACGAATATGGAATGACCATTGATTCTTTGGCTGGCAGCGGGACAACGGTCACACTGCATCTGCCCGAAAAAGTATATCATGACATTTGACAGTTTAAAATTCATCGGATTACATCACTAAAAAATAGCGTATTTATTTCCAAAATGCCCTTGTATAATGGAGAAAGCCATTTTGAATGGGAAAGTACAAGGAGGAAATAAGTATGGAGAATCAACATGCAAAAGCGTTAACCGCCATGCTGACACTGGATGAAAAGATTGGCATGATTCACGGGGCACACCTTTTTGCCACGAAGGGGGTGGAGCGGCTGGGGATTTCGCCGCTCGTGATGTCAGACGGCCCCATGGGCGTGCGGCAGGAGTTTGAGCCGGACCACTGGAAAGCAGTCGGAGGTCCCGAGGATTCTGTGACATATCTGCCCTGCAACAGTGCGCTGGCTGCCACATGGAACCGTGACTTGGCATTTGCTGTGGGCAGTGTGCTGGGCGCTGAGGCAAGAGCAAGGGGAAAGGATATCATTCTTGCCCCGGGAATCAATATCAAGCGGAGTCCGCTGTGCGGCAGGAACTTTGAGTATTTCAGCGAAGATCCCTATCTGACCGGGGAGCTGGCGGTCTGCTACATACAGGGGGTACAGCAGTGGGATGTGGCTGCCTGCGTGAAGCATTTCGCGGCGAACAATCAGGAGACACAGCGCCTATGGGTAGACGTGGAGATTGATGAAGCTGCGCTCAGGGAAATCTATCTGCCGGCTTTTTATGAGTGCCTGACGAGAGGAAAGAGCCTGTCCGTGATGGGGGCATACAATAAACTCTATGGGGAACACTGCTGCCAGAGCCAGCATCTTCTGCATGACATTCTGCGCGGGGAATGGTCGTATGATGGTGTCGTAGTCTCTGACTGGGGCGGCGTCCATGACACAAAGCTGGCAGCGGAGTCCGAGCTGGATATCGAGATGTCTGTCACGGACAATTTTGATGAATATTATATGGCAGAGCCGCTTAAAAAAGCAGTGGAACAGGGCATCATACCAGAGAGCAGAATTGATGAAAAAGTAACGCGCATCCTGACACTGATGATGCGTCTGCACATGATTGGCGGCAAAGAGCAGACAGCGCGCAAAAGCGGTGTATATAATGCGCCAAAGCACAGGCAGACAGCCCTTGATACAGCGCGGGAATCCATCGTTCTCCTGAAAAATGATAAAGGTAAAAATAAAGATAAACCCATCCTGCCGCTTGACGAAAAAAGCTTAAAGAAAGTCCTGCTCGTGGGAGAAAATGCGCAGAGGCTTCATGCAGATGGCGGCGGCAGCGCAGAGATCAAAGCCCTCTATGAAATTTCCACGCTGATGGGGCTGAAAATGCTGCTTGGCGGCAATGTGAAAGTAGATTTTGTAAAAGGCTATCAGAGCGGGACAAAAAGCGCCAAAGACAGCGTAAACTGGCAGGAAAAAAGTCTGGAAGACGGCGGCGGGCATGGCAGCAAACAGCAGGATGAAAATCAACAGCTTGCAAAGGAGAGGGCGGCACTCCGCAAAGAAGCAGTGGAGATGGCAAAAGCCTATGAGACGGTCATATATGTAGGCGGGCTCAACCATGACTATGACAGCGAGGGCTTGGACCGCAGCGACATGGTGCTTCCATATGGACAGGATTTGCTGATACAGGAGCTTCTCGAAGTGAAGCCAGATCTGGTGGTGGTCCTCATAGGCGGCAGTCCTGTGGAGATGGGGGCATGGATAGACAGGGCGCGGGCAGTCGTGTGGAGCTATTATGCCGGCATGGAAGGAGGAACCGCCCTCGCAGAGGTCCTTTTAGGCAGAGTAAACCCTTCGGGCAGGCTCCCGGAAACTTTTTACAAAAGCCACAAAGACTGCTCGGCACACTGCATTGGCGAGTTTGCAGAGGAGAAAAAGGTCTGCTACAAGGAAGGCATTTTTGTGGGGTATCGTTTTAATGAGACGTTTGGCGTGGAACCAGCGTTTTGCTTTGGGCATGGGTTGTCGTATACAAGTTTTGAGTACGAGAGCGCTGTCTATGAAGCAGCAGACAGTTTTGTCACCTGCACAGTCACCAATACAGGAGAACGCGCCGGCGCAGAGACCGTACAGGTATACCGCATGGCGGCAGATCAGGAAATCCTGCCCATTCCTGAAGAGACCGCTGCATTACAGAAACTGCGCCCGGTGAAGGAGCTGGCTGGATTTGGGAAGATTTTCCTGAACCCGGGGGAGACAGGGCAGATCAAAATTGCACTCAAAGGCAGGACAGACACCGGCGTTTTGGGCGTTGGCAGCAGCGTAAAGTCCATCCGCAGGATGATCAGCGGACAAAATTAAATCATGTACATAAAAAAGGCACATTTCATGTGCCTTTTATCGTGCAAAATTACAGTTTTTATACAGTAAAATTATTGGTGAATTTAGATTATCTCTTTAGAAGTTCTTATATGTCGGTATAGCCCGTATTTTCGGGCTTTCCCGGCATTTTA
>VSNR01000203.1 GCA_009774345.1 Lachnospiraceae bacterium
ATCAATATCTGCAATTTTCAAGGTTCAATCGAGCCTATTTTTTGACTCGTTTTTTTCATAGATTATTTGACACTACCCCTAATCTGCTATTTATTAAAATCCATACCTTTCCAGCCATTTCCTGATATCATTCTCTGCCTGTGCCACCCTGCCTCCTGTGACCGCCAGCCCTTTTTCTACCTTTGCGCCGGGACAGGCTGCCTGAATATCTGCCTCGCTGCGTCCCATACCGCTGCCTTCATGGGTACAGAGAGGAAGAATTGTCTTTCCAAAGAAATCATGCCCCTCCAAAAACGTGAACACAGCCATAGGACAGGTTCCCCACCAGTTTGGATACCCCAGGATTACGGTATCATAGTCATCCATCTTTAAGGTATCCTCTTTCAATGCCGGGCGCACTTTTGCATTCTGCTCGGATTTTGCCAGTTCCACGGTTTCCATATGGTCATCTGGATATGGTTTCTCCGTTTCGATGCGGAATACATCCCCGCCTATCAATCCATGAACCATCTGTGCCGCAACCCTTGTATTTCCAATCTTCAATTTTACAATTTCCCCTCCCACATAGGCTTCCCCTTCGTGGGAAAAATAAGCGATCAACACTTTTTTCATGGCAATACCTCCATCTTTTATTTTCTTACCTGTCTAAAATTTCTTATCCGCCAACTGCGGTGATGCCCTCTGCGACGGTTTTTCCTATAAAGCTGCCACCCTGCCACTACCTGTGAAATCCCCGGTGGCCATATACCCTGCACCCATCCAGTGCTTCCTCCAAAGAGCGGAACTCTTCGTCTGTCAACTCCACTTTGGACGCATCCAGATTCTCAACAATGCGCTCCTTATTTTTCGAACCCGGTATTGGAACTACATTTGGATATTTGTGCAGCATCCACGCCAGGGAAATCTGTGCACTGGTGGCATTTTTCATCTCCGCATATTTTTTCAGAAGATCAATGATGGGCTGATTCCCCGCTATGTTTGCTTTGGAAAGCTGCGGGACCCAGTTCCTGACATCATCATGCCTCTCAAATTGTGTGTCCACCGTGATCTTCCCGGAAAGAAGCCCGCTGGCGATGGGAGAAAACGGGACAAAACCAATGTTGTTCTCCAGACAGTAAGGGATTACGCCCTTTTCTGCATCCCGCTCTACCATGGAATAAATATTCTGGACTGCCGAGAGCGGCGTCACCCTGTTCGCCTTTTGAATGACGGGTACATCTACCTGGGACAGTCCCCAGCCACGGATCAGTCCATCCTCCATAAGCCTGCCCATAGCTTCCGCAATCTTTTCCACGGACACACCGCCCATTCTGTGGAGATAATATAAATCCACCCTGTCCGTTCCAAGCCGTGTAAGCGACCCTTCCAAATGTCTGCGGACTGCATTGTAAACAGAGCCCCTTCCGACCGCTTCAAATCCATTTAAGAACAGCTTCGTGGCAATCACCACCTGTTCCCTTACCCCATACAGTGCTTTTCCCACAATGCGCTCATTATGCCCAATGCCGGAAAGGTTCGGGCTGTAGATTTCTGCGGTATCAAAAAACGTGCATCCGTTCCGGTAAGCATTCCGGATTGCTTCCACGCTGTATTCCTCCGGCGGTATCTGCCCATAGCCGTGGGAAAACGCCATGCATCCCATGCCAACCTCGGATACTTCAATATCCCTTAATAATCTTGTCTTCATGCCGCCCCCTCTATCAATAACCCGCAAACCTCTGGTCCTTGTCAATATCCGTCATCCTCTGCATTTCTTCTTCTGACAGTTCAAAATCAAAAATCTCAAAGTTTTCCTGAATATGCGCCTCATTGCTTGAGCCGGGGATTGCGATATTGCCCGCCTGCAGGTGCCAGCGCAGGATAACCTGTGCGGAAGTCTTGCCGTGCGCTTCGGCTATGCTGCTGATGGTTTCATCATTAAAAAGTGTCTGCGTATTTCCCCTTCCGCCCAATGGGAACCAGGATTCCATGACCGTCCCGTACTGGGCAATATGCTCCTTCATCTCCATACTCTGATGGTATGGATGCGTTTCGTTCTGGATCAGTGCCGGGACGATTGTCGTCGCATTCACCAGACGGTCAAAGTCCTCCGGCTCATAGTAATTGGACAGACCGATGGATTTCAGTTTCCCATCTGCAACAGCCTGTTCCATTGCCTGATATGCCTCCACGTCATTTTCCGGCTGTGAATGGTGGAGGATCATAAGGTCGATATAATCAAGTCCAAGCCTGTCAAGGGATGCATCAACTGCCGCTGCCCCGTCATCGTAATCATCTGTCCACATCTTGGTCGTTACAAAGATTTCTTCCCTGGTTACAAAGCCTTCATCAATCGCCCTCTGTATCCCACGCCCAACGCCGGCTTCATTCCCGTAGATCCGGGCCGTGTCGATCAGGCGGTATCCGTCACGGAGTGCCCAATAGACAGAGTTTTCCGCCTCTTCCTGTGAAAGCCTGAAACAGCCGATACCAAGGATTGGCATTTCATATCCGCTGTTCAAAAGGACTGTACCCTGCTCAAGGTCAAATGCCCCGGCCTCCCCCGCCGGTTCCTTATCATTTGTTACATCCTCCGTGTCTGCATCAGAAGGAAGTTCTGTTTCATCCGCTCCCGTGATATCTGCCGGTTCTGTATCTGTTTCCGATTCCACATGGTCTGCCGGTCCTGACATCTGTGGATCACTTTCCGCACCGCATCCGGCCATACTGAATATAAGAATAAGCGCCAGGAAGAAAATACTGATTTTTTTCATCATCCCCAATACCTCCTTAAATTTGTTCATTCATCCCATGTTTATCAGTAATAAGGAATGTTGTCCTTCTGCGTTTGATATACCACTTTCCATCCGCTTTCACGTATGCATCTGTATAACGGACATAGTTTGTCGTTATGATATCTTTCCCATCCTCCTCATTTACAAGGACAGCCTGGCAGTATGCCGTTCCCTGTGCCTCTGTCACATCCTCATTTACTGCCACCGTCTGCTGCCCGCTGATGTGATAGACAGCCTTGCAGGGATTTATCGTGGCCGCAAATGCCTGCACGAGAGCCTCTCTGCCTTCAATTTTCTGGACTTCACCGTCTGTCCCTATTTGGAATTCCAGCACGCCGTCCGGCAGGAACAATTCCCCCTGGCTTTTTGCATCCTTTATGTCCGCCAGATTGGAGAAAGTATCCACCAGTTCCCTCAGTTCCATTTTTGCAATCAACACTTCATTTTTCATCATGAAATCCTCCTAAAAATTTATTTTTGCTCAACTAAATTACTGCAATCTGCTTTTTGTATGTTTTCCTGACCATGAACACACCGATAAAAAACCGGAGGATTTCCATGATCGGGAACGCCAGCCACACTAAGACCGCACTGCCCGATAAAGATAACAGCCATGCGGAAAGCAGCAGGAATACCGCCTGTGACACCGCAATGAGAAAGCTGTCCGTCCCACGCCCCAACGCCTGCAGGAAACCGGTAAGTATCTGCGTTGTCGTTGTGAGAAGGAGCGATGCCGCAATGATCCTGAGCGCAGGAATCCCTATTTCAAGGACCGTCTCCGATGCATCAAACATGGCAAGCAGAAGCTGCGGCACTGCCAGAAAGACAAGGGTTCCGAAAAACGCAATGACAAGGTTTACCAGGATACTCTTTTTCAGGGTTTCCATAATCCGTTCTTTGTTCCCCGCCCCGAAATTATAGGCGATGATGGATATGCCTGCCGTACTCATCCCGCCGGCCGGCATAATGACAAAACTCTGGAGCCGGATATAGATCACATAAATGCCGGGGGCTGCTGCGGACAGTGACAGAAGGATATTGTTCATGCCAAATGCGAGGACAGAGATCAGGCACTGTGACAGCGCCACGGGAACCCCGACTTTTATGATCTCCGCAATCATGCTTCCATCCGGCAGGAATCCTTTTCTCTCGAAACGGACTTCTTTGTTGAAATGTAAATTCATCCAGAAACCCACCGCCGCCGCTACGGCCTGCGCGATCACAGTAGCATATGCCGCTCCTGCGATTCCCATGGCAGGAAGCCCAAACCATCCAAAGATCATGACAGGGTCAAGCACAATATTTACCACCGCCCCCACCAGCATGGAAACCATGGTGAGATTCGCCTTTCCGGTTGCCGACAAAAGCCTCTCCATCATGACCTGGTGCAGGGCTGCAAAGGCCAGCACACTGATGATCTCGCTGTATGAAATGCTCATCTCCAGCACTTCTTCAATATCCGTCTGCATACGGTAAAACGACTCTATGGCAGACAGTCCTATAAATACAAAGGCAATGGATACAAGCCATATTAGCAGCATACCGTTTCCCGCCGCACGGTTTACCCCCTGTTTATCCCCTTCTCCAAGTTTTTTTGACAATACGGAATTAACGCCCACGCCAAGCCCGATCCCAATGCCGACAGCCAGATACTGGACCGGCATACAAAGGGAGATTGCCGTTAATGCAGAATCGCCAAGCCTTGCCACATACATACTATCCACAAGCCCATACAAAACCTGCACAAGCATGGAGATGATCAGCGGCAGGGACATCTTCCTTAAAAGTTTTCCTATGGGAAGCATCCCCATCTCATTTTCCGCTGCGGTTTCATCTCCGGCATTTCTGCTTAATTCCGCGGTTACTGTTTTTTCTGCCATATATAGACCTCCTTGACTTTTTTATTTATCTGTGATATTCTTACATTATGCAACTCAAGTTGCTTATCTCTGTGCAGTTTATTATATCCGTATCGGGAAGCAAAAACAATGGACGCTTTTTCTGATAAAGTGAGTTATGCCACACTTCCCGCAAAAAGGTTGCACAAATCCCAAGGAGGTAATGAAAATGCTGATCAACGGCACAGAAGATTTGAGGGTACAGAAAACAATAGATGCCATACAGAAAACGTTTGAAGATATGATCTGTGAAATGGATTATGAAAAGATTACGGTCAAAGAACTCTGCGAAAGGGCGCGGATCAATAAAAAAACTTTTTACCGGTATTATTCCGTCCTTGACGACCTGCTCGCCGAGCTGCAGGGGGTAATGATAGAAGAATATCTGGAACGAATCAAAAACTACCGGATACCGGAAGACCTGGATAAGATCAACCGTGAATTTTTTCTCTATTCCGCAGAAAAAGGGTCTGTCTACGAAAAAATCACCTGTAGCGGAAATTATGGGTATATCCGGAGCAGGATGATCAGCAATGTGATGAATTCCACTTGGAAAAACTCCGCATGGCTCCAGCTTCTGGAGCCGCCAAAACAAAATATCCTGCTGCATTTCATCCAGACCTCTACTGTGGAAATGTATAGCCAGTGGGTAGCGGATGGGAAAAAAATCCCCCTGGAAGAAATGATAAAAATATCAAACCAGCTTCTATGTGCCGGCGTAAACGGCTTCGTGGAATGCAATGCCCCAATCTGATAAACATTTTGATTTTGCCTTTGGAGGGTTCAAATTTTTAGAAACAGAGGGTTCAAATTTCTGCGGTTTCCCCGATATTCTGTTCATTTCCTTTGTATCAATTAAGCGAGTTTCATTTCATGGGTATCTTCCACCCTCACCCATTCCTCCTGCGGACGCTTTACCTGCTTGCCTCCCACCGAATCCAGCTTTGTCTTAAGCTGTACCATGGTTCCGGTGTACTTTTCATCCCGGATGATATCTTCCACCTTACAGGCAGTCCAGTAACATTTCCTGCCCTTATTCTTCCACTGCCTTGTGCTTCCGGGTTTGCGTCCTTATGGTACAGTGTGCCGTCGATCAGCACCCTGCCCAGCTTGATGCTGTCATAGCCGCCAAGCACAAAGGTTGAGGCGCTTTCAAAGTCCTCATCTAAAAGAATGGATGCGGCTGTCACTTGGGAATCCTGCCCTGACTGGATGCCGCCGCCAGCCCCGGCTGTATAGCAGTCCTGGAGCAGCCATCGCTCTCATAACCGTCAGTATTATAATTGTTCTGAAGGACAGTTCCTCTTTCCATGGTATAAACGCCATCCACATAGATCAGTGGGCTGTTCCAGACTTTGCCGGAATTGTTGAAATCTCCGTCCAATACTGCGCCTCCATCAAAGATGATATCCTGCGTAGTAAGGCTTCCGCCTGCCACTGCAAGCAGGACGGTATCGGTATTTGTGCCATAGTATTTACCGGAAAAACCTTCCTCCCTGCTGATCGTCACCGGGTTCTGTGCATCTGCAAAGGCTTCCTCCAGTTCTTCATAACCAGTATCTCCGATCCTTGCCTCATAAGTGACAGTAATATCCTGTTCCGGTTCCTGATTCTGATCCGGTTTCCAGTTGGCATAAAGCCACGGGTCACGCTCCGGCGTGTACTCACTCCCGGCAGTTCCTACAGCCTTGAAGGTATGCACATTTCCACTTTCAGTTACATCCATCCAGCTTTCAAGGTAATGCCCCTCATAGGATGCATCCGGCAGGACAATACTTTCCCCTCTGGGTACGGAAACGCTCTCTGTCTCACAGGTTCCCTCATAGGCTTCAAACCTGACTGTGTAGGTATCTTCCTCTTCCGCCGCTTTTACAGGCAGGGGAACGCTCCCCAATACCCCTGCGCCAATGGTGGATAACATGGCGGCAAACAGGAGAAGTTTTGAAAATTTCCTTTTTCTTCCCATACTTTTTCCTTTCTTTTTTTTGATTTTCACAGGAAGCAGCCTGTTTCTTACTTCCAGGCTGCTCCCCGTATAGTTTCAGGGGCAAAGCCCCTGTGCTTACAGCAACGCTGTATTCACAGCGTAATTTTTCAGCACCACCTCCTTCCAGCCAGCCCATGAAAAAACATAACTGCCTTGTGTTATGCGCTTCCATGGAATGGCTGGATTGTTATGCTTCTAAAAAATCAATTCCATCTATCACCGTTTTCCACTAATAAAAAGCCAGTACCCATACGGGGTTTTCATTTGCCCAGCCCCCTACTGGCAGGGTGTATGCAGGGCGGGATGGCTAAACCTCTCCATTACAACAATGAATTAAGCAAAAGCGATGCAGCCATAAAATACAGCATCAGCGAGGGCACAGCCAGAGATTATATGA
>VSNR01000204.1 GCA_009774345.1 Lachnospiraceae bacterium
ACATAAATTTTTTCTGTCTGCCATACTTGCTCCTCCCTTCTGAAACTATCAGATTTTTCTATGTATCCTACAGAATACATCTTATAAAAATCATTGTCAATCATATTCATGAAAAATGCAATATCAATATATCGGTAAAAGAATCTCCGCGGCAAACGCGCCCTCCTCCGACTGCATATATTGGTCGAGATGCATCAAAATAGGGTATCTAATACTCTGAATACCCATCCAGACCATTAGACACCCTATCTTGAAAATATTCCATAAAACAGTCATAAAAATGTTTGTTGGCATATTAGGGTATTGTTACACATCTCTTACCACTGTTTTAATTCATATTTTGCTGCGCATTATATATATCGGTGAATTTTGGCAATTGTTTATATTATTTCAAATATTTATGTAAATTTCGCAATTTACATAAATATTCCAGATAATTATTGTTAATTTTTACTATTTTCAGATAAATATCAAAAAATCTAGCTTATTTTCCGACATTTATCTGAAACATCGTATCCGTTTAGCCTTCGACTCTCCATTACAGGCATCATGCCGTGCAAAATCGCTTCTGCGATTCTTTTATATTTTATTAAAGGGATCTAAATACTTCGAGGTAAGTGAAATCTCCTCCTCAATCCTAAGCAGCTGGTTATACTTTGCCACTCTGTCACTCCTGCATGGCGCACCAGTCTTGATCTGTCCGGCATTCATTGCCACTGCAAGGTCTGCGATAAAGGAATCCTCTGTCTCGCCGCTCCTATGGCTGATCACAGCCTTGTAGGCATTGTGCTGCGCCATCTCGACCGCCTCCACCGCCTCACTCACAGTTCCAATCTGGTTTACTTTGACCAATATCGCATTTGCTACTTTTTTCTTGATCCCAGCGTCAAGCCGCTTTGTGTTTGTCACAAAGAGATCGTCTCCGACAAGCTGAACTTTATCGCCAATCCGTCTGGTCAGCTCTGCCCAGCCGTCCCAGTCATCCTCCGCCAGACCATCCTCTATAGAAATAATGGGATAGCGCTCGATCAACTGCTCATAATAGGCGATCATTTCCTCTGTGGTGCGCCGGATCACCGGCTCATTGTCCTTGACATCAAACTCCTTGCCCGCCTCATAGCATGCACATACTCCATTGCCGTCCACAGAAGCCCTTCTGCGCTTTAATTCCGTCTCGCCGCTGAAATGATAGGTCCCATCCTCTTCATTATACAGCTCAGAAGCAGCCACATCCAGCGCGATCTTGATATCATGCCCCGGTACATACCCTGCTGCCTTGACCGCCTCCACGATCAAGTCCAGTACCGCAAAGGCATCTGGCAGATCTGGTGCAAAACCACCCTCGTCGCCCACACCTGTAGACAATCCCCTCTTGTGGCATATTTTTTTCAGATTATGATAGATCTCTGCACAGATTCTAAGCGCCTCGCGGAAATTTGCCGCCGAGACTGGCATAATCATAAATTCCTGAAAATCAACCGTATTTGTCGCATGCCTGCCGCCGTTTAGAATGTTCATCATTGGAACCGGAAGCCTGTCTGGCTTGACGCCGCCCAAATATCTGTACAGCGGCATTCCCAGCGCATTTGCGGCTGCGCGCGCGGCTGCCATCGACACGCTCAGGGTCGCATTTGCTCCCAGATTTCCTTTGTTGTCCGTCCCGTCTGTATCGACTAAGATATGATCAACCAGTTTCTGGTTACACACATCGATTCCGATCAGCTTATCTTTGATCTTGGTATTGACGTTGTTGACTGCCTTCTCTACGCCAAGCCCCATATAGCGCATCTCGCCGTCCCGAAGCTCCACCGCCTCAAATTTTCCCGTACTGGCACCCGAAGGCACGCTCGCCCTTCCCTCGCAGCAGTCATTGACCGTCACCACTGCCTCAACAGTCGGATTGCCCCTTGAATCAAGGACTTCCCTTGCATGAACATCTGTAATTTTTAACTGTATTGTTTTCATAACCGCCCTCCTGTCACTGTTTATTTTCAATATCATCAACAGTATCTCCAAAAAGGCGGAAAAAAATTCAAAAACCTTACTCTATGTACCCCAATAATTCAGCATACACTTCCCTGTTGTCCCTAATCAGCCATCTCTTGAAAGCAGCAAACGGCGAACTGTCCCGTAATTCTTTTTGCAAAAGATATTTCAAATCCTCTTTTTCTTCATCTTCTGCTTCATGATATTCACGAACATATTCCTTAAACGCTGAAAGTTCTTTTCTCAGCATTCGTCTCAAAATAGTAGACTCCATTTTCTTTTGAGGCGTAGAACCATAATAGACTTCCTGTAGCAGCTTTATCGTATTTTCAACCTCTATGCGGTCGTCCAATTTTTCAAAAAGTAACTTCTCATCTGTTCCAAAATATCCCGTTCTTCGAAAAGCAATCAATGCCTCTACATTTTCTTTGGTGCAATCAATTATGGGTTCATATTTATCTAACTTCGTATTATTGCAATGTGCACAAGCCAGAAAGAGATTGTTCCAATCATATTTTAAATCTGCATTTCCGCGATGTGAAACCAAATGTTCAATCTGATAAGATGTAATCTGTTTGTTTTCACAAATATAACACTTTCCATGAAACATTTCTCTTAATGCCGCATTCACTTCTGGAGTATTATAGGAACCGCTTCTTGCTTTCTCCCTTCTTAACGACTCTATCGCTTTTTCAGCTTTTTCAGAGCTCTTGCGTTCCACCTTTATCATAATCACTTACCTTCTATATCATTCAGTATTTCTGCTATTTCTTTTGATATTCCTCTGGGAATACTTCGCAGTTGACTCCGAAGCTGAGCACGTTCAATATGCTCTTCCTCTGTTAGATCTGGTTTTTCTTTCAAAACCTGATATCGTTTGATTTTTTCTTTTATTTGCTCCGAATATTCATCGGCTCCGAAATATCCCTCTGCAAGATCATCTGAAGAATATGCCGATAAATCTTCCAATTCGATGCGGTTCTCCAAGTCATACACCTTTGCATTCGAGAGAGAATTCAAAATATAAGGAGAATGTGTCGTAACAATAAACTGAATCCTCGGAAAAAATTGTGTCAAAAATGGCATAATCTTCTTTTGCAGCCCTATATGAAGATGCGTCTCGATCTCATCAATCAACACAATTCCCTCTGTGTCATATTGGCTGATTTCATCACCTAAGAGCCAGTTTTTATCCATTCTTAATATCAAATCCGACACAATCTGGATTACAGAAGAATAACCGTCTGACAATTCTTCCAGCCCAAATGGTTTCCTATCATCTTGATAAATTTTAAAATTATACTCTTTGTAATCATAATGCAGCTCAATGGTATCATTATCCAGCAAAATCCTTAAAGCCTCTACAAATCGGTTAAACCAATGCTGGATTTTATCTACAACCACCATATCGCCCTCGTTTCTCGCGTATGCCTGCTGGGTCTTTAAATGCACCATATATTTAAGCAAAAGTTTGCTTGGTTCAGATGTAATTCTATAAAAAACATCTAGCTTAATATCCTCAACACCTTGAGACTTCATAATCTGAGTCTTTCTGTTTGCTGGAAAATATGCTGTGATAAAATTCCCCTGTTGGTACAAAGTTTCTAAGTGCTCACTATCGTTAAATAAAACCCTCACTCCGTCTGCATATTGCTTTATCTGCTCCAGACAAAATTCATTTGCTTTTTTTATTTCATCTCTTTCTGTTTCCGTTTTAGCATTTTTAATACTTTCATTTATATTTGATAATCTTGGAATATAACGTTCAATTAAATCCTTAAATCTTTTATCATTAATTGCCTGCAAATACTTTTGCAATGCAATAAGTAAAGAAGTCTTTCCTGAGCCGTTCTTTCCAGTAAGCATCAAATTCTGTCTCTGTCTGGCGTTTAATACGATTATTATATCAGACAAATGCCTCAACGTTTCTATACGAATTTCCGTGATATAATGTTCCATTTTTTTCTCCTTATTGGGACTCTCTACAGATCCTTATTCTATCTAAATCTTTTTTAATCCAGCCTCTCACTCCCCCCAAACCTGTTCGCACAGATCGAGACAGTATTGCTTGGAAAACGCCGCATCCTGTGCGAGAATCGCATTTTGTGACGCCATCTCTTCTGTGTACTCAGAGAGAAAATAGGTGGTCACGCCGTTTGCGCCTTCGCTAAGATGGCAGACAATGGGCTCCACGCCATATGATTTCACTGCCACATCACCCTCTGGCTCTTTTGCGAGGGTAATCTCTGCCATGCCGCCGACCATCCTGTTTGCAATGCCCTTGCCCGAACTCGATGTCCAGTTTACAAAATTGCCAAGCGAATAATAGACAAGCATCTCATTTCCATTGTCATCCCGCACCCACTCAATCGGTTCTATGACATGCGGATGCGTGCCAATCACCAGATCTACACCATTTTCCAGAAAAATCTGAGTCCACCGCGCCTGCTCCGCCGATGGCGCAAGCTGGTACTCTGTCCCCCAGTGCGGGCAGATAACGATAAAATCTGACATTGTTTTTGCCTTCGCAATGTCCGCGGTAACCTTTTTTTCATCCAATAAATTCACTGCGTAAGGCATATCTGGCGGCATTGGAATGCCATTTGTTCCATAAGTATAGTTTAAGACTGCAACACGGATATCATTCTGTTCATAGACAAAGATATGATCCTCCTGCGCTTCCCGACTTTCATTGATGCCAAGCACCGTGATTTGTGGATACTTTTCCTGCCAGAATGAAAGGCAGTTGGCAATACCTTTTTTGCCCTTATCTAAAGTATGGTTGGTCGCGTGAAGCACGACATCAAAGCCCGCCTCCACCAAGGCGTCCCCCAATTCATAAGGCGCATTAAAGCTCGGGTATCCCGTAATACCAAGCGCTGTCCCGCCCAAGATGACCTCCTGATTCACCAATGCGAGATCTGCCGCCTCGACCTCATCTTTTACATTTGCAAAAAGAGCGGTAAAGTCATAGCTTCCATCCTGCTGAACACCACTCTTTGCTACAGGTGTATGCAGAAGGATATCGCCCACCATAATCAGTGTCAGTTCCGAGTCCTCGTCTACTGTATTCTTTGTCTCCAGAACTTGTGTTTCTTCAACGGCATCCTTCTCGACAGATATCACATTCATGTCTGATGTGTTTTCACTGGCGGTTTCTGTCTGAATTTCATGACTGAAAGCCAATGCTTCGCCGCTCATGCTGTCACTGGATAACACGTCCTCTTTTGACATGTCCTCTGCAAATGCCTGCTGTATTTCAAAAAATTCTGCATTTACATTTGGCGCAGTGCTTCCGCAGCCATTCAGAATACCCACTGCGAGCACTGCACTGACGGCGATTGTATTCCATATTTTATGATTCCATCTTTTCATCTTAATTCACCTTGATTGAAAAACCTTTATAGATGCCAACAGGCACATCCTCATCAAAGGAATACTGCTCCACCATTACCTTTTCCCCAAACTGATATACCATAATCTGCTGTTTTGCCGGGTCTGCAATCCAATATTCCCTCACGCCGGCAGCCTGATATTTCATTAATTTTGTAAAATAATCCATTGCCTTACTACTTGGCGAAACAATCTCAATAATCCAGTCCGGTGCACCATGACAACCTTTTTCATCCAATTTCGAAAGATCACAGATTACTGAAATATCAGGTTCAAAATAAACGGAATCATCCTTATTCAAAAAAACGGCAAAAGGCGACGGATAAATTTCACATTCTCCATGATTCGCCTCTATATAATTTCCAATCGTCCTGTCAAAAAAATGCTGTAATTTCTGATGCGTCCGACTCGGCGGAGCCATAGAATAGATTTTTCCATCCACCAATTCGGCACGCACTCCATCTGGCAGCGCATAAATATCATCAATTGTATATAGCTGGTCTCTGCGTGATACATCCATGGCTTAATTTCCTCCACTTCTTAATCCATTGTCCACTGCTTCAAGATAACTTTTCCAAAAATCATGTACGGTTTTATTCCACTCATTCCCATGATTTACCACTGAATCTTTTTTCCAATGTAAAATAGTATTATTTCCATTTTTCATATGCTGATCTTTAGTCAAAACAGCCAGCAGAGCATCATCAGATTGTCCAATATGATGCAGTTCATATGCTATTCCATTTTCATCAAGCGGCGATAGATTATTTAAAATTCGTTGTCTATTTGTCATGCCATTCTTATCAACAAAATCCAAATTTATTTTTTGAATTAGTGAGTATTTTCCATTAATTTTTTCTGCGCGCAATCCAGCATTTTTATAAATGTTATATTCATCCAAAGAATGTATATTTTTGGTTATATCAAAAGATAGTTTCGAATCTTTTATTATTTGTGCTGCTTCATTTAATTTTAATCCATTGGGCAATCCTTTTTCTTTAAAAAGTTGATACTCTTTTTCGGATTTTAATTCTCTAATAACCTCTACTGGCAACTTGGACTCCCGCTGAATTCTTGCAGCTTCATTCATCGTAAGTCCATTCGCCGTAGCTCTATGAAGCGCAAAAGTTTTTCCTAATCCACCTTCGATAGCTCCTCCTATAGCTCCCCATTTAAATTCTTCACTGCCTGCTAAAATTCCTGCTTTAACTGCCTCATCAAAATCTTTCGTCTCGATTCCCTTAGCCACTCCTGCGGATACACCACCAAACACACCTGACGACAATGCAAACCCAGTCGCCGATTTAGCAGAAGCGGCAAAAATTGTACTGATAGCAGGAATGCCAGCACCATCTGATATGATCGAAACAGTTACACAAATTAAAATAACTCCAGTTCCTATTACAACATCCTTTATTACTTGATCGTATATATCATCGTACGTTTCAAACTCTCGACATACTGTTTTTCCCTCATTATCTAATGTGAAAATATATTTTGTCCCCTGAAACTGCTCTTCTATCTCAGATAAAGTAAATCCAAAAAAAATATTTTCTTTTGAATTATATTCTAATT
>VSNR01000205.1 GCA_009774345.1 Lachnospiraceae bacterium
TTCTTCTGCCTTGTTGCAGTCTATTCGTAAAAAGTAACCCGCATAGGTGTATATGTCAATGCTGTTATGGTAGATATGCTGTTGCCTGTGCAAATCAGAAAAGAACCCATTTTTTTCCTTTTTTCGGGAGGTTTTCCACGCCCCTCATGGACTGCTTATCACTTCTCACAGTTTTATTCATGCTCATAATAGACAGTATTATCTCCCAATCCCTGTATCATATAAGCCTCTAAAATACTGCCATCCACAGCATTGACCGTACACCAGTAATTGAGTGAATTATCAATCTCCATTCCCTCTTTCACATTGTTAAAACCAACGGAATAAGCTAACGCTCCCTTATCTTTTTCCTTTATTTCACTCCAATCCGCAACACACAAATCCGAGCTCCAGCCATAAGTCTTATTGATATATAATTTTAATTCCTTTGCTTTTTCACCAAGGTCTGTTTCCATTGCTTTCTGTGCAATCTCTACCGCTTTCTCCTCGCTGATGCCGCCTGCCGCCTTCACTTTTGCCTCAAGTTCCGCTCTTTTAGCACGATCCTCTGCCTCATATTCCGCTTGCGTCTTCCGATTCGTGTTGAGAGATATCCTGAAATTGCAGTCAATAATCTCCAAAAGCTCCTCGTCGGTAAGCTCCCTGTCCGGCAGATAATATTCCCCGGTGGATACGATATAACAGAGCGTCCCTTCCGTCACATCCTCCGCGCTGTCCACCTCCTGAATCATCTGTTCAGGCTTTGCAGTTTCGTTCTGATAGGACTGCTGCAGCCCTGCCATACGCTCTTTTTCTTTGTCAGAGTATGCCCTCATTATACCGCCTGTTCCCACACCCTGCTCATCAGTCTGTGTCTGGGCAGTATCCACATCCGTTTGGACTGACGCGTCAGTCTGTGCCGACGTTACTTCCTGTTCTATTTTTGAAATCTCAAACGATACTTCCTGTTCTGCCTTTGAGCCGGTATTCTCCGTTTTCCCACATCCTGTCAGCGAAAAAACATTTGCAAACGTTAAAACCGCAACCAAAGTAGCTACTAATTTTGGAGACTTTTTCTTCATTCCTTTTATCCTCTCGTTTTTCTTTTATTAATATAATATTTCTCTAATTTTATTTGTATGTGTACAGAATACTTCCATCCACAGCATCAATAAAATATCCATAAGGAGCATGGGTATCCGGATTTCCAAAACCTACGTCATATATCACGCCCGCCTTGCTCTCACCCACAAAATCTACTTCCGAATAATCCGATGCGTCCAACAGGCTCGCGCCACTGCCTGCGCTGGTTGTCATTAATTCCAGTTCAGCCGCTTTATCGCCAAGGTCAGCCATTAACTGCTTTTTTGCAATTTCAACCGCTTCGTCCCTGCTGATTCCGTTTGCGTCCTGTACAGCTTTTTCAAGCCGTGCTGTTTTTTCCTGTGCCTCCGCTGCGGCTGCCTGCACCTCAACGGCATAGCTCATCTTATGCTGGAAATCAATGATCTGAAGCATCTCCTCATCCGTCATTTCCTGCGCGGGCAGATTGAAAACGCCCGTAGCCCTGATATAGCAGAGTGTACCTTCCGGCACTGCCTCCGCGCTGTCTACCTGTGCGATGACCTTTTCGGGGAATGTCCCGTTCTCGTATGCCTGCCAGAGTGCTTTGCTTCGTTCCTTTTCACTGTCGGAGTACGCCCTTGAGAAACCGTCCGCCAGTACATCATGCTGCGATTGGACCATATCGTTTAGATCTTTCATTTCCTCCTCGGGAACGCTCTCCATTCTCTCCTGTACCACGCTTGCCACGAACGCCCGCACCGGAAAACTGACTGCGCCCGCCGCCAAAGCGAACGCTGCCGCTGCCGTAGCTATCCTTCGCCAGTTCCATGCGTTTGTATTCTTATTTCCATGTTCCATCCGCCTCTGAATATTCATAATAACTTCCTCCTGCATTTCCGATGAAATATGCACCTGATCCATAACTTTCTTTACCTCATATCCGTCCATTATATGCCTCCTTCCATGCTGACCGCGTCCCGCAACTGTTTCCTTCCCCGAAGCAGTCTTGTCTTAACCGCGCTTTGCGTGATTCCAAGAATATCCGCTATCTCCTTTATCTGGTATCCTTCTACATAGTGCAGATAAATGACTGTTTTTTGCTTGACTGGCAGTTCGAGAAGTTCTCTTAATATTTCTTTTTCCTCCGGTGCCGCAAGAGTGTTTTCTACTTCGTCGATGGAAACCTTTGGGTGCCGGATTCGGAAGCGTATCATGTCACGGCAGATATTAGTAGCCACCCGAATCAACCAAGCCTTTTCATGCTCCTCATCACGAAATTCCGGCTTCTTTTCCATATAACGGCAAAATGTATCCTGTATGGCGTCCTGAACGTCATGCTCATTGCAGAGTATGACGATACAGACTTTATAGAGGGTATCACTGTATTTTATGACCGCTTCCCTTATGTCCTTCTCGCTATCCATGTGTTTCACCTCCTTTGCATTAAACACGCACAAAGTGGGCAAAAGGTTACATATGAATTTAAACTTGTCAGCTTCTGATGACAAATTTCATCCGGGTACCCGTGTTCACAGAAAAATACCGCCCTGCATTATTTACAGAACGGTATTTTCAAAGCAAAAAAAGTGCATGTTTTTACATCTAAACCAGCCTTAACAACTACACCAACTCATGCAGTTCAATATGGCTTTTTTTTCTGTATAATCTGGTGCTCTTCGAGCAGCTTCTCGATCACGGTTCCCTTCACTGCCTTGAGAAGCGGCAGTTTTAACGCATTGAGGGGTCCCGGAAGCTCGATGTCAAGCGGCGATTTGCCGTCCATCAGCTTGACGGTACTGTCAAGCAGCTCGCGGATATCGTAGACGCTTCCCCATACCTCGGGCACGCCGCGGTCTACTTTCAGGAGTCCGTACACTGCTTCCATCGCAGTGCGCACAGAGTATTCTGTCGTAAAAATCGTATCTCTCGGCGTCTCTGCAAACTGTCCCAAGAATGCAAAATTGACACAGCCGTCAGGAATGACATCGGGTCTGTCTCCCTTTCTCCTCGGCATAAAGAATGCCGTGATATAGGGCATCATGGTAGGCACCGTCACTACCTCGTCCTTTGCGAGCGCTGGAATATCCTCCACAGGGATTCCCAAGTGATACAGCCATTCCTGTGTAATTTCCTCCCCGGTACATTCCTTCATGGGCTTCTTCACATAGTCACCCTCGACATCGGTGAAGAGGCTGTATACCCAGATGCAGATTTCATCCTTCTTCTGTTCTTTGAACTGACCCTGCCGGTTGATCGTCCAGCTCAGCAGCCACTTGGAATCCATACAGCTCACGATGCCGCCCGTGACAACGTTTCCAGTGCGCGGATCGCGCTTGCATATTTTCTGGATTTGATCAATAATCTGCTGGTTCGAGGTTGTCACCGTCGCAGACTCCCAGTTGGTCTTGTCGATATCGGAGCAGAATTTCTCCGGGTGTCCAAAGGAAGCATCCTGCGCCGCAATATTTTTCCAGAGACTCCAGCAGCCGCTCCTTCTGACCTCCGCATCGCCTGTGGGCGCATGGGTATGGTCGCCATAGATTGTTCCCTCGGTACAGCTGCCGTTTGTCACAAATACAAGGTCCTTTTCTGTCAGCGCGATCGTTGTCTCCTCGCCGTCCACCTTGCATTCAATGGTCCGCGCAATCTTTTTGCCGTCCTCAGTCTTTTCAAAAATTACGTTTGTGACCTGTGTTTTGTACTGGAACTGGACGCCGGCTGCCTCAAGGTACTTGATCATCGGCAGAATCAGGGACTCATACTGATTGTATTTTGTGAACTTCAAGGCGCTGAAATCAGGGAGTCCGCCAATATGGTGAATGAACCGCTGGAAATAGAGCTTCATCTCAAGCGCGCTGTGCCAGTTCTCAAATGCAAACATTGTCCGCCAGTACAGCCAGAAGGTTGAGTCAAACACCTCATCGTCAAACACATCCTCGATGGTCTTATCATACAAGTCCTCATCTTTTGTCATAAAGAGCTTCATGATCTCCATGCAGCCCTTCTGGCTCAGGTTGAACTTGCCGTCTGTGTGGGCATCCTCTCCCTGCTTTACCGTCGCACGGCAGAGCGAATAGTTCGGGTCTTTTTTGTTGAGCCAGTAATATTCATCCAGCACAGACACGCCCGGTGTCTCGATCGACGGTATGCTTCGAAACAGATCCCACAGACACTCGAAATGGTTCTCCATCTCACGCCCGCCGCGCATGATATAGCCCCTTGACGGGTCAAAGATTCCGTCACATGCACCGCCGGGCAGATCCATCGCCTCAAGCACATGGATACGCTCTCCTTTCATCTGTCCGTCCCGCACCAGAAAACATGCCGCTGCCAGCGCACCCAGTCCGCTGCCTACAATGTATGCGGACTTCTCGTCAACCCCTTCGGGTTTCAGAGGGCGGGCAAAGGCTTCGTAATTACCATTACTGTAGTATATTCCCTTGCTGTTTCGCTCGAACCGTCCGCGCTCGGTGTTGCGAAAGTTGCTTACCCTCTCGGCCACCTCCTTTTTGCGGGCTTCCTTTTTATTTTTTGATACGATCGCGGTCGCTCCTGCTGCGACTGCCGCCGCTGCTGCGACACCAAGTTTTACATGATTTTTATTTGCCATTGTATGATCTCCTTTCGCACTGAAATAATCTGTTTGATAAGGCTAGTATACCATAAAATGACCATTGGTCAATTCTTTTTTGTGCAATTCATTCTTTTTTAAGAAAGGTTATATTTTCGTTATGTTTGTGTGTCCTGCATGTAGACAATATCCTGTATCATCTCCAAATCCATTGTCCCCAGCAAAACTGTCTCTTCCTCACTGTCCAGCAAGCAAGTTTTCTCCTGCCCGCCTAATCTCTCCGTACAGAGAGGATACTGTTTATTCTTTTTTGTTTTTTGCTGTTTCTTTTTATAGATAGGATAACCACCCAACACCATACGTATGCATTTCGGTATTTGAAAACCCCAAAATAACAGAACTGTCAACACCGCAAGCATCACCGAAGCTGCTATAAGCAGCCTGGATACTCCTATCATTGTCTCGATACTCATCTCCGAAATCCCCATCGAAGCCTGACCTCCCACGTTTAGTATTGTATCTGATATGTCGATCGCACCATCTTGTGCGCACCATCCAGAATCCACCGAATCGTTTGGATCTCCTGCTGTATCGCACTTGTCGCACTTTGTTCCATTTGCTTAATATCTTCCTCCACGCCCTCCAGCATTGCTATGACTTCTTCACTTGTCACACCGTCCTCCCTGAAATACTTCACGTACTCAACCACCCTCGAAGCGATTTCCCGATACATGCGCAGTGTGATAATCTCACGATCAGGCTCTGAATCATTTAATTTTTTGAGTTCAACAAGGCTGTCCCAGTATTTCCCATACATTCCTGCGTCTGTACCGTCAATCTGCGATGCGATCACTGTCTTATAGAACGTGCCCAGCTCTACATACAGCTTGCATCTTCTGTATTCTGCTGCTTTTGCACTATCCTGTGCATAGTAGTCCTGCGCTGTCTGAAACCAACTGACCGCCCGCGCCTGACGGCTCTCCTCATGCTCATAATAATACCAGTATGCATTGCCTATCTCATAGCAGAAATCAGCATATTCCTGTTCATTTTTCTCTTGAAAATGCTGTAGATACTGATGCGTACTGATACCCATCTTGAGAAAAAGCTCCTCCTCCGCCTCACTGAACACCCCATCCTCGACTGCCCGCGCATAAAAGGCATGATAGGCATCCTGTCTGCTCTCATCAATGGCTACTGCATCAAAGTACAACCTGCATGCTTCCACGGAATCTGACGAAATCTCTGCCATATGCATAAGATTGTCATACACATTCTCCAATTTTCTGCCTGCTTCTACAGACAGTGCCGTCCCCCCGGCTGCACACAGTAACGTCATCCCGGCAACTGCCCCAAAAATTCTTAGCCGACGGCGGTATTTGCGCTGCGCCTGTATTTCCAGATCCTTGTAGTGTTCCAGATCATAGCAAAGCTCCCTGACAGATTGGTAGCGGTCTGACGGATTCTTCTGTGTACACTTATGTATAATACACTCCAACCCCGTAGAAAGTCTCGGATTCCACTTTGTGATCGGATACATCTCATAAGGTGGTTCAGATGGATTATGCCCTGTCACTAAATGATACAAGGTTGTTCCAAGACAATAGATATCCGTGCGTGCATCCGTCTGCCCCATACCGCCAAACTGCTCAGGCGCTGCATATCCATTTGTGCCAAGACAGCAGGTATCCGCCACATTGCGCTCTTTAAACTCCCGGGCAGTACCAAAATCAATCAAAACAACACTCCCGTCAGATTTGAGCATGATATTGGATGGCTTCATATCCCGGTAAATAACCGGCGCCTCTCTCGTATGCAGATAGTCGAGCACATCACATAATTGCAGCGCCCAGTCAACCACTTGTTCCTGTGACTGTGCGCCTTTTTCTGCCAGAAGCCTCTCTAATGTGTTTCCTTCTATATAATCCATTACAATGAGAAAATTTTCATCAGAATCAATGACATCTATGATACTTGGAAGATTTGGATGCTTGAGTTTTTTTAATAAATCTGTCTCCATAATCAGACTTTGTCTTAACAGATTAAAATCCCTGTTCAGGGATTTTCGCACTTCTTTCACCGCCCACGGTTTATTTGCCTTCTCATTGATGGCAAGATATACATTGCTCATGCCGCCATGACCGATTTCATTCAATATTTTATACTTGCCGTCTACAACGGATCCAATTTTTAACATATATTTTTCCTAAAATTATTATTGTACGGTATTAATAACATTCATTAACACTGCGGATTTATTGT
>VSNR01000206.1 GCA_009774345.1 Lachnospiraceae bacterium
GTATCTAAATAATGATATAGATACATATAATGTATTGCTTTTTTCACGACAGGCGATTTAGTAAATCTGAAAGATCTGAATGATAAGATGCAGACAAAAATATTTGTTGCAGGAAAGGAAGTTAAACACAGATGAAAAACAGAGAACAAAAGCAGGGAAAAGTTGGTTACAGAGAGGTTTTAAGGCAGCGGGAGTACTTCAAGATCCTGTTGGCGGGATTAGTCAATCGGTTTGGGGATTCGATTGACGCCGTTGCCTTTACATGGCTGGTGTATGCCATCACGGGAAAAGCGTCGTGGTCGGCGCTTGTGTTT
The DNA here is from genome assembly GCA_009774345.1 of Lachnospiraceae bacterium. GTDB lineage: Bacteria > Bacillota > Clostridia > Lachnospirales > Lachnospiraceae > COE1. The sequence goes on from VSNR01000206.1 coordinate 315, forward strand.
GCGGCAAACCAGCTGCCGTCGGTGCTGGTGCAGCCGTTTGCCGGCGTATTGGTGGAGGGAATGGACAAAAAGAAGCTGATGGTGGTGACGGACATCGTGCGCGGCATCACGACATCAGGACTTGCAGTACTGTATCTGACATCGTGCGTAAACCCTTGGCTGCTGCTGGCATTTACGCTTGTCAATTCCACGGTGGAGGCGTTTCGGCTCCCGGCAGGGCTTGCAGTGCTGCCAAAGGTTTTGGAAGAAAGATATTACACATTTGGAACATCGCTCAGTACGACACTGAGCATGATTGTAGAGATGATAGGTCTGGGGATGGCAGGAGTGGTGATCAGTGTGTGCGGTATCGGCATTGCCATAGCGATTGACGGAATTTCCTTTTTTGGCTCTGCATTGATTCTCTGTACACTGCGTCTGAAAAAGGAGCGCGCGCAGGGAGGCGCTTTGGCAGGTGCTTACTGGGAGAATTTGAGAGAGGGGCTGCGGTATCTGAAAGGGCAGTCGGTGATTCGAAATCTCTGCCTGCTGACTGTGTTGTTGAATGCGGTAATCACGCCGCTTGATTCGTTACAGAGTCCGCTGATCCAGGAAGTTATGGGGCAGGGAAGCAGTCTGCTGAGCGCGTTTGCCATCGCGTTGACGATCGGGTCGGGACTGGGTTCGTTTGTCTATCCGTTTTTTGCCGGAAAGATTTCTGCCGTAGACCTTTTTGCGGGAACGGGAATTTTGATTGGTGCAGGGATGTGCTGTTATACACTTGGCGGCAGTGTGCGCGGAAATGTGGCAGCAGTTTACGTACTCACGATATTGGTTACGTTTGTCATTGGCGTTTCAAGCAGTGTTCTGGTCTCTGCGCTGAACGTTCAGTTTATGAAATCCGTATCGCAGGATTATCTGGCGCGGGTCGGCGCGATTTTTAATGCCGGCGCGAGCGCTGCAACGCCCTTAGCGTCGTTGGCGCTTGGCGCACTCGCTGCTTTTTGTTCTGTTTCGCAGATTTTTCTATTCAGCGGTGCAATTTGTGTTATAATATTTCTAATCATATATTTGGCACAGGTCAGAAATTGTAGAGGAGTGGTGTGATGGAGAGCGTGTTTCGGCGTGAAGTGGATTATTTGATGGAAGGCATTTACCTGTTGCAGCATCTGGGCGCGGGGAGAAAGTACAGAGAGCTGAAAGAGGAGATCGACAGAAGATTTGGAAATCCGCTGCGGGAGGGACTTTGTAAGATGGAGCTGATCGAGCGGATCGAGGCGGCGGCAGAGCGCGCGTTCTCGGAGGATATGGAGCAGGTGCGCTATTATTTTCATATGCAGAAAGAGAATGGAATGTGCTGTGCGGGAAAGACGGCGCTTTTGTGGGAGGGGTGCAGAGAGACGGAATTTCAGGAGGTTGCTGCATATGGAGCGTATCTGAGAGGGCTGTCGGAGCAGGAATATTGTGAGCGGTTTGCAGTGTGTATTCAGGAGTATACGGCGGAAGATGTGCGGGGGGAAAAGGATATTGTGAAAATAGAGGAGCCGCTTGCCGTGATTTCTTTTTTGATGCGGATGGAAATCGCAGATGAGGAGAAGTGGAAGCTACAGAAGATTTTTATCGAGCGGGAGGAACAGCTTGAACGGGTGCTTGCGCTGCTGGAGAAAGCGGTTGTGTGCCTGCGTGGATTTGAGCCGGAGCTTCTGGCATGGATACAGCAGTTTTGCGCGTATTGGGAGAAAGAGCTTGGAGGTCAGGCGCTCTCCGTTTATATGGGAGATCGGACAGATATTTTTATGGAGGAAAATCCTTTGGGGTTCTGCTTGCAGGCATCGTTTCTGCATCCTGATGAGATTGTGAGCCACTCGGATCAGAGGGAGGATGGCACCTATGAAAAACGGGACTTTTGCCGGCTGGGAATCCTGTTTGGAGAGGACTTTGAGATCGGGATCAAACCCGCACGGCAGACAGAGGGATTTGAAATTTACGTGCTTCAGGTTTTAAAGCTCTTGGCGGACAAAAGCAAGTTTGAGATTCTCTCATATATTCGTGACAAGGAGGCGTATGGAAGCGAGCTGGCAAGACATCTGGGGATCACATCGGCGACGGTTTCCCACCATATGAATGCACTGCTCCATGCGGGGCTTGTCAGGGTGAACAACAGGGAGAACCGTATGTACTATACTGCCAATACAAAGGCACTGTCGGAAGTGCTGGACTATTGCGGGCATATTTTAATCTGAGTGAAATAGAAAAGGAGACTTTGAGATGATAGAAAACGAATCTGCTGAAAATTATTTGGAGACGATACTGGTTCTGAGCAGGAAACTTCCTGTGGTGCGCTCTGTGGATATTGCAAATGAGCTTGGATTTAAAAAGTCGAGCGTCAGCATTGCGATGAAAAATCTCCGGGAGAAAAATCATATCACGGTAACAGACGCGGGTTTTATCTACCTGACAGATTCTGGGAGGCATATTGCAGAGCTGATCTATGAGCGGCATGAGTTTGTGTCGGAATGGCTGATGCGGCTTGGCGTTGCGCCGGATATTGCGATTGAGGATGCCTGCAAGATTGAGCACATTCTCAGTAAAGAGAGCTATGACGCCATCAAGACATTTGTAATGCAGCATACAGAATAGAAAAATTGTATGAAAAGCATTTAATTTTTACATGTTTTTTGATTATTTTGAACAAAATTCTTGCTTTATTGTGAAAAAAGTACTAAAATGTTATTATATTTTTAGTTGTAGTCAGAAATTTTGCAGGATATGACAACTCTGAGCATTTGTACACGAAAAGGCATGGAGCTGTTATGGCGTAGGAGGCGTGTTCAAAATGGGTCAGAGGAAAAAAAGTTTAATCAGTGCGATCATGTGCCTGTGCGGTGTGGTTGCGGCAGTCACAGCATTTGGAATTGGCGGAAATTCCATCTTTTCGATTCGGTCGGTATCGCGAAATTCATATGAGACTTATGAGGAAGCGGTGGATGAAGGCTATAAATCAGAGATCAAGTCACAGGTACAGAGTGCAATCGCGGTCATTCAGAGCGAGTACGATAAATTTAAGGCAGGAGAGAAGTCTGAGGAGGAAGCACAGGAAGATGCAAAAGACTTTGTGCGTGCAATGCGTTACCGGGATGACCAGAGCGGGTATTTCTGGATAGACGGCATGGACTATGTACTGGTGGCACATGCAGTTCTCACAGATCAGGAGGGGGATAACCGAAAGGATCTCATGGACCAGAACGGTGTCATGATCACACAGTCTGTGGTCAATGTCTGTAACACTGCGGATAAGTGCGGCTATAATGAATTTTATTTTACCAAGTCAGACGGCGTGACGGTTGCGCCCAAGATTGCCTATTCGGAGCTGTTTGAACCGTGGGGATGGGCTGTCTGTACAGGAAATTATGTCGATGATATGAATGCGGCAAAGGAAGTCGTCAAAGCCGAACTGGACAAGGAATATATGAGCGTGTTAGTCCGATCTAATGCGGTATGTTTTTCAGCGATCTTTATTTCATTGGCGGTAGCGTATGCAGTCGGCAGGCAGATCGTGAATCCGTTAAAGAAGATTCAGGCATTTGCGCAGAAGCTGTCGGAGGGCGATCTGACGACGAGTGTGGAGGTCAAAACGAAGAACGAGGTTGGACAGACGGCAGACGCATTGCGGGTAGCACAGGAAAATATGCGCGGCCTTTTGCGGGGAATCACAGATATTTCGAACAGTGTTGGCAATGCGCTTGGCAATTTTGACAAGTCCTTTAATAATATGAAGGAATCCATCTCACAGGTGTCGATTGCAGTGGATTCTATCGCGGAGAATGTCACCAAACAGGCGGCTTCTACGGACGAGGCGAGCAGCAATGTGGTGGTGATGGCAGACCAGATCAACCAGACTGGCACTGAGGTGGCAAATCTCAATCACAATGCAGATGAGATGAACCGAATCAGCGAGCAGTCAATGGATACCTTGAAGCAGCTGATCAATGTGAGCAACAAGACGAGAGAGAGTATCTCTGCGATGGCGGAGCAGACGGCAAATACCAACAAATCCGTCGAACAGATTCATGTCGCGGCGAATCTGATCAATGAGATTTCAGACCAGACAAGTCTGCTTGCCCTGAATGCGAGCATAGAGGCAGCGCGTGCCGGTGAGGCTGGAAGAGGCTTCTCTGTCGTGGCAGATGAGATTGCAAAGCTGGCAAACCAGTCTGGCGAATCTGTCGAGGAGATCAGCAAGACGGTGATTGAACTTCAGGGAAATGCGGCGAAGTCTGTCGCTGTGATGAAGGAGATCAACGAGGCAGTGGAGATACAGGTGAACTCGCTGACGGAGACGCAGCATATTATGGAGAAGCTGCATCAGGAGCTGGCAAACTGTTTTGCTTCGGTGCATTCTATTGATTCGATGACGCGGGAGATTGACAGCAAGAGAGAAGGCGTCACCAGCACGATCTCTGTCCTGAATGATTTGGCGCAGGACAATGCATCGGTTGCGGAGGAGACAGCGGCAATGTCCACAGAGCTGTCCAGAGAAGTGCATGAATCGAATCAGATTGTGGAGGATTTGGAAGGAAAAGTCAGCATTCTGATACAGGATGTGAACAAATTTACAGTATAATACATGATAAAAATGCCCATCATTGACAGATGGGCATTTTTATTTGGTCTATTTTGTTAGATCTCATCTTCTGGAAAGGGTGCCGCCGCGTTTTCTTTTTCGTCGATGGGAACCCATGCATTGCCAAACGGAATATCCCGAAACAGCGCGGCAAGTCCGGTGATCTGCTTCAGGCGCAGGATTTCATCCCGCTCCATCCCTAAGTGCTTGGAAATCCATGCGTCAGAACGCCCCAGATCATGCAGCTCCTTGATAATATTGCTCATCAGGTCTACGCTGTGGGAGCCTCTTGCGCGGTTGTGGCGGATGGTGCTTGCCATGCGGTGGTCGAGTGGCTTGTTGATGATGGAGACGGGCAGCATGCCATTTTCACGCTCGTAGATATCGGGGTAGTCCAGCATGATGCGGTAACGGTGGAAACCGTCCACAATGATGTACGTGTCATCAGGGTCATCATGGTAACAGACGATGGGCATGGTATAACCATCCTCCTTGATGCTGTCGTAGAGCAGTTTGAGCTCTGGCGGCGCCACGGAGTTTGGATTGTATGTATTAGGCTTTATTTTCTCGACTGGGACTGAAATTACCTGATAGACAGGGCTTTGGTATGTCATTTTTATTCACCTACATTCTGATATTTTTGTTTTAACATATTGATGTTTTCTTTCTGCTGTTTTGTGAGTCCAAACCCCATAAAACGGCAGATGTGGTCATTTTTGAGGATACAGTAGCACATGCGTTTCCAGCTGGGGATATCCTTTGAGGATTTGATGTCGTCTGTGTGGTCTGGGATTTTGCCCAGAAAGACGATGCGTGCATTTTTCATCAGCGTGTAATTGGACACCCCGTTGCGGCGGATTTGATAGCCGTGTGCAACCAGTTCTTCGATCGTCTTTTCTTCCAGACCGCCGCCGACATTGTGCCAGAAATCAATGGAAGTCTGGAATTTCTTAATGTAGTTATTTCTGAGCCGTACAGGCAGCGTATCCAGCAAAAATTTGGTATAAGATTCCCACGTATGCCCTTCTGGCAGTGTCAGATTGCGGTAGCCAAGCGCTTTCGTCTTGCCGTAGATGGAGCCGAAGTTTGCGCCCCGTACACGGCCGACGAGCTTTGCCCAGATTTCAGGGTCAATGACGCGGTACAAATTCAGGCTTTCCTTTGCATAGTCGCCAAAGGGGGAAGCCACGCGCATCTGGTCGAGCTTGAGCCCGGACATATAGTAAAGATCATACAGATGATTATAGTCATAGGAAAACATATAGTTTGCGTGCCATACATCATAGATGGACCAGTCGTAGAGCGGGGATGCACACCATACATCCTTGAACTGTCTGCTGATCCAGCAGGTGTTGTCATAGCCGTATTTGCGGTTTAAGATACCGCTGTAGCGCTGCATGGATTCGTCTGCGCGGATGCCAAGCAGGCAGATGGTTTTCTGGTTGCCGTGGGAAATGCGGTACCACCGGCCAAACTGTTTTGCGAGATCCTCCTGATGCATACGGTAATGGTATGTTGTGATCGGGTTATTTTTCATATTGATGACATAGGGATGGTCTGGCATGGGGCGCACCCATGCGCTTTCCTTGGTATCATCCCACGGATACCAGAACATCTCATAGTTGCTGAGCGCTGTGCGGGTTGCCATAGGGAGGCATATCCAGTAGGGTTCGACATCCTTCTCAATTCGGGTAAAAGTCCGCTCCACATAGTCTGTCGTGGCGGAGTACTGCGCCTCGAAGTCCTGATGAAAGACACCGATTTTTTTGTCCGGGTAAAATTTTTTCTGGAAATCCAGAGTCAGGTTTAACAAAAGACCGCTGTCTTTTCCACCTGAGAAGGAGACAAAGATATTGTTAAATTCTTTGAAGATAAAGTGAAATCTGTTTTGCAGTGCATCATACACATTCTGACTGGCATATTTTCGCTTCGTTGTAATCACCACCTCT
>VSNR01000207.1 GCA_009774345.1 Lachnospiraceae bacterium
ACATAATCCAAATTTATAGATATGATTATATCACTTCCCATTTCCATTTTCTACCATTCCAACGATTTCTCAGTGATACCAGAATTCTAAAGTAATCCTGCGGTATCCATATCGTTCATGGTTTTCATGATAAATAGCCCGTATCTCTTCCTTGATCTTGGTATATTTATCAGGTGCTTTGCTCTTTTTGACATTGATTACTATACATTTTCATTGATGCAGGTGTCTTTTTTATGTCTAATATATCACAAGAAAAAAGATTTCAACCCATTTATCGAATGCAAATCTCTGAAACTGTATTTTTCACGCCATTGATTTGCAGCCTGACATAAACTTTTCCATTCTCAAATTCATTCAGTGGATATTCCAACGGTTCAGAAAGATTGGTAACGTCTATAGATTTGACGAGATCTCCCTGTACCAGCCACAGGACAAGCGTTGCACCTTCTGGCACAGTGCCACAGGAAATATCTGCATAGAGCTGCTGCGTGTCTGCATCCTCAATCGTCATCGTATGCTCTTTCACAAATCCAACGCTGGCACTTCTAAAGTCCAGCTTCCAGACATTATCCTGAGAAGAACTGTAATTCATTTGAATCATGCCCAAATTCCAGACACGGTCATTCGAAGCAGCATCCGTGTTGACACCATCTCCAGCTGCTACTCTGATGAAAAAGCCAATCAGGCATACAAGCATAAGCACCATGCTCAACACATTTGCAGCAATCAATCCAAGATGATGTGTTCCTTGTTTTTCCATCATAAAATTCTCCTTTTTTATAATCTGCGTTCCGCACGCTTCACAATAGTTCGCCCTTACTGAAACCCGGTGCCCACAGGCCTGACAATTCGTCTTTATCTCGGAACGGCGCAAAAAATAGACCAGCAGTCCGATAAAAGGTGTCACCATAAAAACGATAACCGCCCACAGCACCGCATCATCGCCCCGCCTGATACAATCCTGATATACCCACGCTGCAAAAAAAGCGGAAGTGCACACTGCAAAAAGCAGAAAGCACAAAAGCAGAAGCGGAATCGTCATGGAAAGACCCTGAAAGCCATCACTTTTTATAAAATACACACCAAACCGCAGTAAAATCAACAGTACGACAGCCAGAATGCCGATACAAAGCAACACTTTATTTTTGTTTTCTTGTTTCATACTAGTACACCTCTTTTCTCAATACGGATTGTGATATCCTCTTTGATATTTGCTCTTTTTACACCCGCGATGGTAAGCACGATTCCAGCCACACCGGCATAAATGCAGACACCCGCGGCAAAATAAGACAGATAAATATTTTCAATCACGATCAGTGCACAGACAGCCAGCAAAGAAAACGTGATCAAATTCAAAACCATTGGCAAATACCATAGGGATACTTTGCGCACAGCAGGTTGCTTTTGCAAAGCAGCTTCTTGTTGATACAGCGCCGCTTTGAGTTTTTGGTTCAGCTCCGGGGCTGGAACATCTGTCATTTCCATAGCAGCCCGAATCACTGCATCTATTTCCATATTCGGTTGACTATCTTTCATAACCAGCATCCTCCAATCTTTTTTTGATTAATTTTCTTCCCTTAAATAATCGGCTTTTTACGGTACCCGGCGGCTTTTTGATAATCACCGCGATCTGCTCTATAGAACAGTCCGAAAGGTAAAACAAGATCAGCGGGACTTGAAACTTTTCAGGAAGCGTTTGTATGATTCGACGGACTTGTTCTACCAATTCTTTTTGAAAATAGCGTTCTTCCACGTTTTCTTCGGAACGCAGCATCCTTTCCATTTCATCATCAAGATTGCTGCAAGGAGCAATTGTATTGCGCCGCGCCCATTTCCGCCTGTCACTTTTCCAAAGATTATGTGCCAATGAGAAAAACAATGCTTTCGGGTTGTTCTCCCAGTCAAGCGTCCATTCAGTTTCTAACGCCTTTAGGAACGTTTGCTGGTATAAGTCCTCGGCATCCGCCTGATCGGCACAGAGTTTCAGGCAGAATCTGTAAATATCTGTGCCAAACGCATCAATGCATGTTTCTATTTCCCTTGCGTTCACTTTCTCACCTCCCCTGCCTGTTCACTTTATATTCGTCACGACTTTGTCTGCGGTTCATTTTTTTGATCGAGTAGGGGAAGCGTCATTTTCTCCTACTCACCGCGCGACCCGTGCGCCGCCTTAGCGGCATACTTCCTCTGCACGGGTCTGTGCAATCGAGTAGAGAAGAGTCTGCTTCCACTACTCGCGCGCCGGGCACCCGTCAGCGCTAGCTGACAATCTTCCTTTGGGTGACCGTGTGCATGAAAAAAAGAGGCAAAAACTGCCCCTTTTCAATAAATTATTTTTCCCTATAATGATAATTCTTTAGTTTCCTCCCTGTAAGAATGCAAATCAGACTTCCACTCACGCCAAGGACAAACATCATGAGTGCCGCGCCAGACCCTTTGCCTGCGCCAAAAAGTGTTTTTAATATAGATAGATGTCCATAGGCGCTCATAAATGGCTCACAGATCTGGTCTACCATCAAACCGCCTGCGAACAATCCAATGGGAATCGTAAAAAACTGGAATGTATTTCGGCAGGCGTACACGCGCCCTTGTAGTTCGACTGGAATGCTCGTTCTAAGAATCACATCCAGATTGGCGCTCATGACTGGCACAAGTATCCATCCAATGATCTGCCCTACGCACCACAATACCGGCTCTCTGGAAAATGCCAGCAGGAAATTTTCGGTGCCTAATGAAAACAGCATCGTCAAATAAATGACGCGCACCCTGTCCTTGGGTTTGGGCAGCACTGCGACCAGCAGGCTGCCAAGAATCATGGCAACGCCAGCGCAGGATGTAACCAGTCCCAGAACCTGCGAACCGCCTCTTGGATTGGGCAGCACATAACCGGGCAGCACTGCATCGAAGGCAGATGCGACCAGATTCACCCCAGACATAAAGAAGATGAGCGTCATAATCATGGGATTCTCCCGCAGAAATTGAAGCCCCTCTTTGGCGAGGTTCAGAACACTTTCGCTGTCTGCCCCCTTCGTTTCCGGGATTCTGATAAAAAACAACAATGTCGCAAACGCGACCGCAAAGCTCCCAAGATCGACTGCAATGACAAGGTTCAGCCCCGCCAGCGCATACAGCGCCGTTGCTATGAGCGGATTCAGTATCGACAAAAGCGACCTTGACAGCGAACAAAGCCCACTTGTTTTCTGATAATATTTTTCAGGGACAATATACGTCATGGCAACCTCGGAAGCCGGCTGCTGCACCGTGTTCATCAATCCCGAAACTGCATTTAAAACATATAAATGCCACACCCTCAGACAATCGAGGCGAAACAGGACAAAGATGGTCATCGTACAGACTGCCGCAAACACATCGCAGACCAGCATGGTTTTCTTTTTGTCAAATCGGTCTGTCAATGCCCCTGCAAAGATGCTCATCAGCACATATGGCACATACGAACAGATGGTGAGTGCAGCTGTGCTTAACGAAGAACCCGTCTTTTCATACAGCCACAATGTCAACGCAAATGCGGTGATGCTGCTGCCAAGCTGGGAGATACTCTGCGTGCTCCAAAGCATCAGAAAGTCTCTCAACTCACTGATTGCCTGATAGAATTGCTTCCTATTATATATATTCTTAAATTTCATTTCTTTGCTCCTTTTCGTTTTTGATTTTCTAAAATATAAAGAAGCAAAGCCTGAGGATTTCCGCCAGATGCGGTTCCTCCGTGCAGTCTCCTCAGACTCTGCACGGAGCAGTTGCAATACAAAGTATCATGCCTCTTTTCCTTTCCTGTATTTCCTACAATTCCTAAGGCTTTCTGGCAAGCTGTAAATCGATGGTATCATAGATGGTAATTTGTCCGCCAAATTGATTAATTACCCGCTCAATTTCGGCAAAAAAAGCCTTTCTCTTTTCTTCCTCAATGACCATATGATCGGAATACGTTCCCAAAAGAGCCGTGTATTCTGCGGCGTTGAATGTACGTGTTCTATGATAGAGTTTGTAGCTGATATCTACAAATCCATACTTTTCCGCGATCTCTGCCAGCTTCTTTGCGGATTGTTCATCGTACTCGCTGCCTTCGCTGGAATTTGGCATATAGATGTCATAGACCTTTTGAATCGCCTGATGAAGCGCCTCCCTGCCCTTGTCCTTATAAGGATGATTCGCAAAACGGGCAAATGCACCGCCGCTTTTTAGCAGTTCAAATACTTTTTGATAGCCGATTTCTTCTGGCACCCAATGGAATGCCGTCGCAGAATAAATCAGGTCACAGGAATTATTCTCATATGTAAAATCTTCAAACTTGGATGTCACCACTGAAAACGCGGGAAATTCCCGAAACTTATGACGGCACAACGCTGCAAAATTGCTGCCATATTCCACCGCAGTTACTTTGCATCCTGTCTTTAAGATCGGCAGTGTCGCCTCTCCGCCGCCAATTCCTACCTCTATCGCATGGCTTGACGCGTCGAGCTGCTTGTACTGAAATAAGTCTTCATATAATGCCGGAACATATTCGGGACGCATTTTTTCATACTGCTGCACTGCGGTATCAAATGTCCATTCCGCTCCTTTTATACTTGCCATAAAACGTTCTCCTTTCCTGAGACATAACCTTTTTTCTCTATAAAAAATTATATACTGGAACGCGGTAAAAGGCAAGCATGAATCATTATCCCAACGCTTTCAGCGATCTGCGGTATTCCACCATTTCCTCCTCACGCACGGTATCCATCACATGCTGTAATGTGCCAAGCACCGCGTCCCGCTCCTTTGGCAGATATGCGCTGACTGGATAAAAATTCGAGACCGAATTAGCAAAAAGATGCGTCCGTATCTGCAAATTTTGGATAAAAATCTGCAATTCCTGCAAGCGTTCTTTCTCCCCGGCGGGGACAAAACTTCCCTCCTCCGTCATGCGGTACAGTCTGGTCTCTGGAAACAGCGTGAGTGAATCCACAGAGATAAAATAAGGGTTTAACTGGCTAAAAAGCGCCGCGCTGTTTCGTGCATTGCGGCGTCCGTTTCCTTTTCCAGCCAGCCCTGTCATATAGACAAAATAATATTCGATTCCCGCCTCATCAAGCTTGCGGCACTGCTCGAGAATGTCCGCAGCCGTATATCCTTTTCCTGCAAGTGCAAGCGTGGCATCATCACCGCTCTCTGTACCAATACTCAACCCGTTAATCCCCATCGCGCGCAGTTTTTTGAGCTGCCAGACCTCTTTGTCCCGAATATCACGAATACTCGCAAACATTGCCATGGTCTGGCATTTAATCAGATAATCCCGCGTCGTCAGCGCGCGCAGTCTCAGATTTTCATAACTCATGGCAAAGGGATTTGCGCCCGTCCAAAATACACGGCGCGCATTGGGCTGATACCGCTTGATTTCCGCCAAATCCGCCTCAAACTCCTCTAATGGAGACATACGAAACGGCTCATTTTGATATAAACTGCAAAAGTGGCACTGATGATAGGTACACCCACATGTCGCCTGAATAATCACAGAATCCGCCTCATAGTGCGGACGCCAAGTCCTTCCTGTAAAATGCATCTGCATCACCTCTTCCATAACTTCTATTTATAAATTATAAATGGTGCACACTTTCTCGATACCGCCGCAGTTTTTCCTCGCTGCTTGTCCGAATCACTTCATCCAAAAATTCCAGCAGCCGTTTTTTGTCGTCAGGCAATGCATACCACATCTGAAATGCATTCGACGCCCCCATCGCCGCAAAAACAGTCGGAATTTCCAGATGTTCCGCCAGCGTCCGCATCTCGCGGTATTTCTCTGTCTCGCTCTCCTCCTTCCAGTTTCCGTTCTGGATTTCTTCATATAATAAAGAATCTGGATAAACGGTCAGCATATTGGCTCCGACAATCATCGGGTGAAGCTGATTGCAGACCGCTGCTGTTGCCCGCGCACCTGCTTCTCCACGCCCTGCGCCGGAGATTCCTGCCAGATAAAAAAAGTTGTAGTGAATCCCCGCTCTGTCCAGCCGCCTGCACTGCGTTAAGATCTCATCTGCCAGATATCCTTTTCTCATAAAGCGAAGTGCCTCGTCGTCCGCAGTCTCAATGCCGATGGTCAGTCCGTCATATCCGGCTCTGTGCAGCGCTTCAAGCTCCGCCTCTGTTTTCAGCGTCACATCTGTCACCCGCGCAAAGCAGCCGATGCTTCTCATTTCTGGAAAACAGCCGTGAATCTGCTCTGAAATTGCCATCAGCTTTTGATAATCCAGCACAAACGGATTTGCGCCTGTCAGAAAAACGCGCAAGGGTCTGCGTTCGGGAAATCGGCAGTACAGCTCCCGTGCTTCTTTTAAATCTGACACAATTGTTTCCATCGGTGACATGCTGAATGCAAATGGCAGGTCCGCATAGAGCGTACAGAATTTGCACTGATGATGTGTACATCCCGCTGTGACCTCCAAGAGCAACGAAGCCGCTTCATACGGCGGTCTCCATATCGTTCCTGTGTAATGCATAATCAATTCCTCCTTTTACAGATACCTTACATGGAACCGACCGCATTTTCAAGTACTGTCTTTTTTTGTTGTTAGTAGCTTTTTGGATACTATTATAGAATTATAATTATGATTGGAGTCTCAGATTAGAATCAGGATAAAAGTCTTGTATTTTTTCTCAGAGTATGATACCATTTTCAGTACGGAACCCATGACAGGGGTGGCTGCCTCCCGGGCTGTAGAAACCGGTTCGCCGGATTACATAAGAAGGGAGGTGCGTATTCATGACGGCTTTTGAAATCATTTCGATTTTCATTGGTATTTTAACTTTGTTATTTACCTTTGGCAGCTTCATTGTTACGTGTCTTTCCTTTATCATTCACTTTTGTA
>VSNR01000208.1 GCA_009774345.1 Lachnospiraceae bacterium
TGGTCAGACTGGATAAGAAAGCTTGGTGTAAATCTGACCATTTTGTCCATTTTCGCAGACTTAGGAAATCTGCGACAGCTCTTATTAATATTTATATCCGAAAAGCAGCGGTGACGCCATAGAGTTTGTAAAAGAATATTTAAAAGGAGTTAAAAATGTCCACAGGAAACACCATAACCAAAACAGTGTGGCAGTACAGTGAGCCTTTATCAGAGGAGACAATGGTATTTTTGAAAGATATCGCACTTGATTACAGTAAGGTAAAGAAATATGTATACAATCGCTATTCCGGTATCGGGAGCCTCGACCGATTGACACCCGCCTATGATATTATGAGCGAGGTTCGTAACAGCGGAATCCGAACACAGTTAAAGCTGCCATCGGCATATTTTTCGCCTGCTGTGGTCGATGCCGTTGCGGATATTAAAACGATGTGGGGTGTATTAAAAAATAAATTGCGAACACTCATCACAGCAAACGAAAACCTGAGCAGTGATGACCGTATATATCTGCGGACAGTCCTGAAACTCGACAAGATCTATGCTGCAATCCTAAACCATAGAGAATATGAGCTTCCAGATAAGGCAAAGGACCTTGAAATTGATGTGGAACGTCTGAACAGTTTTCTTGGCAGGCTCACGAGGAAATACCTGACAAAACCGCAATCCTATAGTACAGATTATTTCAATATGGCATCATGCGGCTATACATACAGGGATGGCGCAATCTATATCGCATCCAGAACGCCGGGGCGCCGCCTGGAAATTCCGTTAAAGGATAACAATGTCTGTAAACGACAGATCCGTCTGTGTATCAGAGAAAATTACGCAGCGCTTGCGCTTCCTGTGGAGGCAAAGATCAAAAAGCATACAGATTATGATAATACCGTTTATGTTCATATTGGTTATCATGATATGTTTACATTATCAAATGGCAATATTTACGGACAGGCGCTGGGTGCTATGACATCTGTTGAGACACAGCGGCTGGAGGATAAGAACCGGAATCGTGCAAGGATACGTGCTGCATACAGACAGCACATAGAGGCAGGAGATCTGGAAAAAGCCGACAGGATAGAAACATATAATCTTGGCTCGGAAAAGTACAAAAAGCGCAAGGACAAAGAGCGCGCAAAGACAGAAATATTTATCAATACAGAAATCAATCGGATGATTGAGTCCGAGAAGCCAAATAAAATCGTGATTACCAGACCGCTGACAATCGGCAGGACAAAGCTTTCGTCAAAGTCAGCAAACAGGAAGCTGTCAAGAAGTTTCAATGGTTATATCAGAGAACGGCTGTCCTATAAATGCCGCGTCCATTCTATAGAACTTGTGGAGATCAATTCCAAGGGAACAGGCAGTATTTGTTCCTGCTGCGGCGCCGAGGGAAAAAGGCTGCCGGAGAACTTTCAGTGTCCAAACTGCGGATATGAAGCGCCGATCTCCCTGAATGGAGCAAAAAATATAGAAAGCAAGTACAATACAATAACTGAAATGTAATGCAAATCTAGGTTAAAAAATACGAACCTGAGAATAAATTTCTTATGGCAATGTCATGAGAGGTTTCACCAGATGTACTTTGCTGGCAGCATCCTTGTGGTGTTCTCAGTAAAGTACATCAAGCAGGATCACAGGGGAGTATGTTAACAATATCATGGACAGCAGGATACTTCGTATCAAGCAATCCATAAAGGCAGACAAACGGCATTGTCTAAGTCGTTGATACGGCTTTCTGGTATGCCAGGACCGCAGCCTTATGCGGAGCGAAGTTTGTTTTAAGCAGTTAAAATAAACAGGCGCAGGTGCGCCCAGCTAATGCTTATGATAAAAAATAAAGATAAAGTGCAGGGGAGAGTAACAAAAAATATGGCAACAGCATTAATATTTGCCGGCGGAACAGGAAAAAGAATGAATACTCGTTCAAAGCCCAAACAGTTTTTGGAGATTCATGGAAAACCGGTGATAATATACACGCTGGAACATTTTGAATATCATGAGGAGATCGTGAACATTGTAGTTGTCTGTGTAAAGGAATATATCGAAGAATTAAAGGGATTGCTGAGACGTTTTGGCATCACGAAGGTAAAGAAAATTGTTCCGGGCGGTGATACGGGCCATGATTCCATTTATCAGGGTCTTTTGGCAATGGAAGAATTTGCTGAAAATGAAGATATAGTCCTGATTCATGACGGTGTACGTCCTTTAATTGACGAAGAACTGATCACGCTGAATATCAATGCAGTAAAGAAATATGGGAATGCGATCACTTGCGAAGCGGACAAGGAGAGCCAGATCAGAAGCTTTGACGGGAAAACCGTATTTGAAATGCCGCCAAGAGATCAGATGTATACTGCCAAGGCGCCGCAGTCATTTTATTACGGTGAGATTAAAACGCTCTATGCGATGGCGGAAGAAGATGGGATCAAGAGCATTGATTCCGCACAGCTTTGCAGTCTGTATCACAAGGAGCTGCATATGGTAAAGAGTACTAGCAATAATATGAAAATAACAGAACCTGCGGACTTTTATATCTGCCGCGCCTTGTATGACGCATTGGAGGGACAGCAGGTATTTGGAATATAGATCAACGCGAAAAGGAGAACAAAATGAGGAAGGCACAGAAACAGGAACTGCTTGAAGCGTTAAAGAGCCTTGCTCAGGCACATGAGGAAATAAAAGAAGAATTGTGCCGCAAGAACAGCAGTCAGATACCCAAAATACAAAACATGCTTAGCGAATGCCAGGACTTTGCTGTCTCATTGGGAGAATGTGTCGAGAAACTGGAAGGCGAAGGGCATGTGACGGTTACAAATATAGAATCTTACTGTGAAATGCTTTATGAAATTTATACAGAAATTGGCATTGCGAATGGCAATAGTGCAAATGAAAATAAAATATACAAAATGCTGAAAAAACAGCTTATTAAGATAGAAAACAGCGTAAAAAGTGACATATCTGTTATTAGAGAGATTGTATTTTTACCGTATAAGGCATCTATGTGGGACAGCATGGAAAGCATTTATCTGGCAGCCAAGGAAGATGAAAATACAAGAGCTGTTGTCGTTCCGATATCATATTATGAGAAAAATCCAGACGGATCTTTAGGAACGATGCACTATGAAATTGATCAGTATCCAGATGATATTGAGGTCGTGTCTTATGAAGAATATTGCCTGGAAAAGGAAAAACCGGATGCCATCGTGATACATAACGCGTATGATGAATGCAATTATGTAACAAGCGTTCATCCACAATTTTATGGTAAAAATCTGAAAAAGTACACACCGTTATTGATCTATACACCATATTTTGTATTAGGAGAGATAAACGCCGAAGATGAAAATGCGATAGAAAACGTAAAACATTTCTGCTTTCTGCCCGGAATTATATCAGCCGATAAGGTAATACTGGAATCGGAAACAGTCCGGCAGATTTATATAGAGGAATATCGAAAAAATGCAAGACAGTATGGTTTTTCCATAGAACATACAGATAAAAAATTGCTCGAAGAAAAATTTCTGGGACTCGGATCGGCGAAATTTGATAAAATCGTCAGAGAACAGAAAGCCGAAACAGCGATTCCGCAGGCGTGGATGAAATACATATTGAAACCAGATGGAAGCAGAAAAAAGATTGTATTGTACAACAATAGTATAGCGGCACTGCTGCAGCGCGGTGAAGATATGCTGGAAAAAATGGCGGAAATCTTTCAGACATTTCAGGAATTTCAGGAAGAGATCGCATTGTGGTGGCGCCCGCATCCACTGCTTGAGAGCACGATCAGCGCTATGCGCCCGCTGCTCTGGAAAAAATATCAGAAAATCGTAGCAAATTATAAGACAGAGAATTGGGGAATTTACGATGATACAGGCGAACTGGACAGGGCAATTGTTGCCGCAGATGCATACTATGGTGATTGGAGCAGTGTCGTGCATCTTTTTAAACAGACAGGGAAGCCAATTATGATTGTAAATAAAAAAGAATGGTCGGAAGCAGATGAAAAAGAACGTGAAAAGAGAACCGAATCAGCAAAATGAAGAACACGAAATGCAATCTGAAAAAACAGAGAGCACACAACAAAAGGAAACAGCAGGAAAAATAATATTCGATTATATAAAAAAGGAGATTGACAGAGAAAGATGATTTTGAGAAATGCGCCGTTTGCACAGTTTGGACCATATATCAGACAGAATAATAAAAAACTGGTATTATTTGGCGCAGGAACGCTGCTTACGGGGTGGGTTCAATATTTGCTGGAACAATATAAAATTACAGAAAATGTAGTGAACATTATAGATAATTCCTTATCCAAGCAGGGGAGGCGGATCAATATAAACGGGGGGCAGTTTATCATAGACGCTCCTGAAAAAATGATAACAAAGATCACAGAAAATACAGTAATCCTGATCACAGGCAGTTATTTTGCGGCAATGATTGAGCAATTGGATCAGATCAGGGAACTTGATCAAACAGAATGCTATATTGCACCCATTATGCATATAACAGATAAAAAACAAGAGCACGCAGATATCAGAAATTTCATGGAACAACAACAGAATATTCCCAAAGTGATTCATTACTGCTGGTTTGGAAAAAAACCTTTACCGAAGAGAAACCAGAAATATATGGAAAGCTGGAAAAGGTACTGTCCTGATTATGAAATCGTAGAATGGAACGAAACAAATTATGATGTACATAAGAATCAGTATATGGGACAGGCATATGACGCCGGAAAATATGGTTATGTACCAGATTATGCAAGAATTGATATTTTGCATGAACATGGCGGCATTTATTTAGACACGGATGTAGAGCTTATCAGAAACATTGATGAATTATTATATTTACAGGCTTTTACCAGTTTTGAAGAATATCCGACAGTTAATTTTGGCGGCGGCAGTGGAAGCATCAAAGGGAATCCGCTGTTAAAAAGCATTCTTGCGTTCAGAGAAAAAGCATCTTTTGTTCATCCGGATGGAAGTTATAACACGACCACATGCGGTTATTTTGAGACAGTGCCATTGCAGAGAGCAGGCTTAAAACCAGATGGTACGATTCAGAATATCAATGGATTGACAGTACTGTCATCAGAGTATTTTCATCCAAAGAGTTCCATTACAGGAATGACAGATGTGACAGAAAATACATATGCCATCCATCAATTCAGTTGGTCCTGGGTTGACGAAGAGCAGATGAAAGAGAAGAAAAAGACACACGAGGAATATGTAGCGATTTTAAGACGGATGCAGGAACACAAAGGCGACAGGGAGTAATCATAGAAATGGAAACACGAAAATTGGCAAATATCAAAGCATCAAATATCAAAGTTTCGATCATCATGCCAATAAAAAATACGGTCAATTATATAAAAGAATGTATGGAAAGTCTGATTCATCAAACCCTGAAGGAGATTGAGATCCTCTGTATCGATGCACAAAGTACCGATGGTACGAGGGAGATTCTGCAGGAATATGCAGAAAAGGACAGCAGGGTACACTTATATGATGACACGAAAGGCAGCACCGGCTACGCCAACAATTACGGAATGCAGAACGCAAAAGGCGAATATATGGCGATTGTCGAGCCAGATGATTTTGTGGCTTTGGATATGTATGAAAAGCTGTACCAGGCAGCAAAAGAAAATGATGCAGATGTAGTAAGAGCCGATTACAAAGTGTTTTTTGGCAATGGCAGTCAGAGAGAATATATTGATAAAGCAATTGCGTCAGCAGATGATTATGGGAAAATACACTGTCCTGAAAAGGAACAGTGGTTATTTCAAAATGATATGTCCACATGGGCAGGTATCATTTTAAGAAAATTGTTTGAGCAAGGAGAAGTCTGCCACAACGAAACACCCGGAGCTGCCTATCAGGATAATGGCTTTTGGTTTCTGACCATGGCACATGCAAAAAGGTTATATTATCTGCCAGCATCAGGTTATCGCTATAGAATGGACAATCCTGACTCCTCCATACACAACCGTGGAAAACTTTTTGCAATCTGCGATGAATATGCATTTATCAGAACAAAGTTAGAACAGGGAGGCATCTTTGAAAAATTTGAGAAGGTATACATATGGGCAAAGTTCATTAGATATCTGTCTTCGTATTATCGTCTAGATGATACCTTAAAATCCGAGTTTGCCAGACGCTTTGCCTTGGAAATGCAGGAGCATTATGAAAAAGGTAAACTTCAAATACAGGACTTTTCAAAAGGTCAGCAAAGGCTGTTAAAGGATTTATTGGCGGATAGTGAAGTGTTTCATCAAAATATAATGGCTCAGAAAGAGGTATTCCGGCAGTTTATTGAAAGCGGCAAAACGCTGGTGCAGTATGGCTGCGGAAGTGATGGATTCCGGCTGCTGAACTATATGCGAACCAATCATTGTCTGGACAGGGTAGAATGCCTGTGTGACAGCAATCCCAGATTGTGGGGGAGTGCGTTGTTTGGGAAGAAGATTTATTCTCTGAATGAAGTAAAACTGAACCATCCAGATGCCTGTTATCTGGTGGCGAGTATTCATTATGGGGACGAAATAGAAAAAATGCTCCGGCAGAATGGAATAGAGGAAAACAGAATTTGCATGATTCATTTTTGCTGAGCATGAATGGGGAGAAAAGCTTGGAACCTTGACAATTTCATATCTTATAATAGGAGATGCAAACGGACTTTATTGACGTAATTTGCCATATATGATATTCTATAAAAAATAGTAGATGGAGGAACATATTAATATGCTGAAAATCATGAATTAACAATATAAAACCAGCAGGTAAGATATGGCAGAAAGATTACCAATTTGTCAATTTAAATAGTTTATTGCTAGTTTGGAGAAGCTTGG
>VSNR01000209.1 GCA_009774345.1 Lachnospiraceae bacterium
TTTTTCTAAATTGTCAAGGCTTTTACTTTCAACATTTTCTGTGGAAGGTATCATATCGTCCAGTGGGGCGGTTTTGTGCCTGCTTCTTTTTTCCAGCTCTTTGTACCATATTTTTTGGGCGATACCGCATAGCCAGACGGAAATTTTACAATCTCCCCTAAACTTGTCAATCCCCTTAATTGCCTGAAAGAATGTTTCCTGTGTCAGTTCCTCGGCAAGTGAGCTGTCCTGCGTTAAGCCGCATAGATATTTATAGATTATGGCGGCGTTTTCACGGTATATTTCATCAATTTTTTCTTTATCCATATCAGCACCTCATATTACAGATAAAATCTGTAATCATATATTATTAGTTCTTTTCAAGTGCGATTTGTTACAAACTTTTTTAAATTTTTTTACTCTCAGCCATATATATAATCATATACGGTCAGGCAGATAAAACAAGCAAAAAAACTGGGAAAAAGCAGATCACAGGAACGCTTTAATTTAAGCGTTAAAGCTGTATAACAGCAATAATACTTTACACCTTTTGTACAATCTATTATAATTAAAATGTAACAATCAATACAGATTGTAAGAAAGATGGGTGATGATATGTCATTGGAAGAGCAGAAAGAGGTAGCAATTAATCGATATGTGGATTTGATGAGAATAAAGGCTCATGAGACAGGAGAAAATAAAGAGCTTGATTATCAAATCAAAGTCGCAAAAGTTAAATTATCAAGTTTTGGGATTGATTATTCAGAACTTGATTTCTAAGAGCAAGGAACTGTCAATAAATTACTCATCAATTTGGCTTGTATAAATGTCCAATTAACAAGTTATTAATTGACAATTCCTAAGCATGAAATAACAGCAGCCATAAAAGGGCTGTTGTTATTTCATTTTAGTGGATGATACAGGTCTCTTACCCTTATGCAACGCATATTTTCCAAGCCGCAACGCAAAGTTGCCGTCAATTCAACTGTTGTTGGTAGTATGCAACCAGCAAATTGTAGTATTTTCTTAGTGGAGGTGATGAATGTGGACATAGCACAAAGACTTCAGGAGCTGCGGAAAAAAGCAGGTTATTCGCAGGAGCAGGTAGCTGAACTTATGGAACTTTCGAGACAGGCAGTCTCCAAATGGGAGAGCGGAGTTTCCCAAAGTTAAAGATACTACACCAAACATAACAACACCACGCTTATACGGGACTTAGCACACCCCAAAAGAACATACAGAAATCCCCCATAAGCAACAAGGTTTGCTTTATGTGGGATTTCTTGTTTTAATTGTCGTTTTTGAAATTATTCAACAGTCTCAATAGAATCCACAATGCTCATTCTTGCAATAGAACGCAGAGGAATTGCCGTTGCAAGCAGGCAGGCCACAATAGAAATAATCGCAGCTTCCACAATCGCCATAACCGGAACAGCGACAAGCTGTAAAGCATCGGTCTGTGCTGCTCCGACAAAGATACAGCAGACATAGCCAAACACCATTCCAATCACTGACGCAATGATACCGTAATAAGCGCCCTCCCACAGAAATGTTTTATAAAGGCTTGCGGCACTCATTCCAATAGCCCGCTGCATCCCGATTTCACCGACACGAGTATGAATATTGCTGTAAACGGTATTGATGATGTTCAGGATGCCAATGATACCGATAAAGATGATAAGCACCCAGCACAGCATTTTGATCTGTGCAAAGCTTTCTATCATCTCATTGCTGCTTTGGAGATAGGAAAGCCAATGTGTTCCTGGATAATTGCTGCACCAGCTATCCAACCAGCTTTCAAAGGTATCTGTATCGGCGTTATCCTGTAATGTAGGATAGACTTCTGAATAACTGTCGTTTCCGAGCAGTAAACAGTATATTTCGTCATTCACGATGAGTTGAACACCATTCGTAAAGCCATCATTATTGATTGTGATTGCTGTATCGATCAATCCTAATACACGAAGTGTTCTGTCTCCCAGTTGAATGGTATCACCTACGGTAAGATCAGTCTGCTGAACAGTTGTATCTCCATAAGAAAAGGCAATGGGATTTTTTACAAGGCAGCCTGTTCCATCTTTCAAAGCCTGTTTATCCTGAGCAGACAAGTTAGGAGCATAGATTTGTAATTGTGTTTCATCCACATTTACAAGCTGCAAGGTTTCATGGCTCTGTACGGAAAGATCAGTTTCAAAGGGCAGTATATCACCGGCACCTGGCATAAATACAGAAAGCCGTGTAGTGGAAACACTTTCTACTGCGTCATTTTCCGTTAATGTTTTTACGGCTTCTGATGGGATGCCGACGGTTTCGTTTGTAACTGCATAATCGCTGAAATACATATCCTGAACGGAGCTGCTGGCATCAAGCAACCCCGTAAAGCTCTGCAAGGCAACAAATACGGTAATACTCATAACCAACGATAGAATGGTAACTATTGTTCTTCCGCACCCACGTTTCAGGTTGAGCCTTGCATAATAGGATTCAAAGTTGCGGATTTTGCGGTTTCTTTTTACCTTGCGCTTGATCTTTACAGCCTGCCCTGACATAGCAACCGTCGGAGATACATGGGATGCGTACCGGGCAGCAGGAAAGGCAGCCAGCAGAGCAAATAGAAGTGTGACCGCAATACTTGCAAAGAGCATAGGCAATTTTACTGTACTGGCGGTGTTGATTGCAGAGTTCAATTCGGAAACACTATTTGTCATAAATAGATCGGGGTTAAGAAGCCCCGTGGCTGCAATCAAAACACCTTTTGCCGACAATGTGCCGAGTAGCAATCCGATAGGAATACCGGCTCCACAGAGAATCAAAAGCTGCAAGGAAACCAAACGATAGATTTGCCCTTTTTCTCCACCAATCGCACGAAGTGTTCCGTATTCTTTAATACGTTTTGTGATAGAGATTTTCAGAATGTTGTAGATTACCAGTCCAGCCGCCAGCAAGACCAGCACACCCACTAAAATGCACGCCATAGCCATAAATGAAAATCCTGTGCCGGTATCACTGTCTGCCGCTTCATCATAGGAAATGCCGATAGCGTCAAGCAAGACCCAGTTATACTGGATATACCGTTCACCCACATTCAGATCCTCTGCGAGAGCATAAATAATACTTTGAAAATTCTGCTTGTCATAAGTCTTAAAATCTGTGGAATAAAGCAGATATTCTTCTGGCAACAGTTTTTCTGCGGTTCCCTCTCCAACAATCCCCTTAACTGTACCCGATGCGTAACCGATATAACTGCTTTCCAAAATGCCCGTCAATACAAAATCAGCAGAATATTCTAACTCAGGCAGTGATCCATCCATAACAGACACACGCAAATCCAAAGAAACGGTATCACCAATTACAGCGTCCAATCCAAGATATTGAAGCGCATCTTCCGACAAGGCAATCTCATTCGCTGTTTCTGGTAATCGTCCCTCTTTTACGTTTCCGATTGCCGGGTACATAGATAATGCGTTATCGTGATATTCCCAGAGATATAAAGACAAACTACTGTTGCTTAGCGGTGTGCTGCCTATAAAGACCGTATCACCTACATCATATAGGCGAGCATCTTCATGCAGCCTTTGTGCCTGTTCCTTGTCAAGCTGATGGAAGGTTACATAACGATTTCCGTTCAGACCCGCCGCCTGCTGGGTACGCATAGATTGTAATATACCAATAGACTGGCCGACCACTGTTGTCATAATCGTGGACATGATAACCGCAACCAAGATCAGGATTGCCGTGATTTTCTGGGCTTTTAGTTCTTTCCATGCGAGAGCTAAATAAGATTTCATCTTGCTGTCACCTCCGAAAGAACACCGTCCACAATTACAAATTGCCGGTCTGCCATTCTTGCAATGCGGCTGTCGTGAGTGATGATAACCAGTGTTTTGCCCATCTTTTTCCATACGCTTTGAAGCATTTCCATAACCTCACCTCCGCTTTTGCTGTCCAGATTTCCTGTCGGTTCATCAGCAAAAATAATATCCGGCTTTGCAATCAGGGCGCGTGCAATCGCTACACGCTGTTGCTGACCGCCGGAAAGTTCATGGGGCAAATGGGTCATCCGTTCACGGATGCCTAACAAATCCGTAAGCTGATTCAGATATGCTTCGTCCGGCTGTTTTTTGTCCAAAAGCAGAGGCATAATGATGTTTTCTTTTGCGGTCAGCACAGGGAGAAGATTGAATTGCTGAAAGATAAATCCGATGCGCTGACGGCGAAATGCGGACAATTCTTTGTCATTGAAACGATAGATGTCTTTCCCATCGTATGTCAGACTGCCGGAAGTCGGCTTATCCAGCCCTGACAGCAAATGGAGCAAGGTGCTTTTACCGCTGCCAGACGGCCCCATAATAGAGATAAAGTCGCTGGATGCAATTTCAAGGTTGACTTTATCCAACGCAACAACACGGTTCTCGCCGCTGCCGTAAATTTTCGATAATTCTTTTGCTTCAATATTCATAAAAAACACTCTCCTTATCCGTGATATAAGGAGAGTGTAAAACATAAATCTCAAAAAACGCTCAAGGTTTCTGATTTATTTGAAAAGAAGAAACAGCCGTTGCACCATAACCTTTTTTGTTTTCTAGTGTAAGCGTTCCTCCATGTTTCAGACATAGTATCTGACTGCTGTATAACCCCATGCCAAAGTGTGCGGAATCTTCTTTCATTTTTCCAAACGGTTTCGGGCCGCTCTGTATTAACTCCACTGGATAACCTGGGCCATCATCTGTAACTGATAGATGCAAAAAGTTCCTTTTCTGCTCCACAAGAATTGTGATTTTACTTTTTGCAAACCGGGCTGCATTTCCAATCAGATTTTCTGCAACAGTTAAAACCATTCCATGATCTAATAGTATCGTCCCCTTATCAGGTGTGGACACGGACAGTTCTAATGCTCCTGCAAAAATTTTAGCTGTTTCCTCTAATTCAGAATGTAGCAGAGAATAGGAACACTCACTTATCCTCACCGGCATTTGTCCTAATCGCTGGATGCTACTCATAGCTTCTACGTACTGTTCAATCCGTAATGTGTAGTTTTCCAATCTGTCAATAGCTTGTTCATCTGCTGTGCCCTGCCGCAGCAATTTTACAGTCCCCTTTAAAACCGTAATTGGATTGCGTAAGTCATGGGAAAAGGCGGCATTTAGCCTTTTGCGTTCCTCTGCCTGCCGCCATAGTTCCTGATTCGATTTCAGAAGTTCTTCACGCATAGTATCAAAGGCGGCGCAGAGCTGCCCCAATTCATCATCAAAATGGACAGGCATAGAAAAGTCAAGGTCATGGTTCTGAATCCGTGAAATCCCATTCCGCAACGTGGAAATCGGCTGCTTTAATTTGATATGATAGTATAATACGCCAGATAGAGTCAGCCCACCCATAGGGAGAGCAATGCAGGACACAATCTGAATGATACCAAGCATGGACAATATATTTTGCTGTGCCTCCGTGGGTGCCTCCAGTTTAACGATGGAACCGTCTGCTAAAATTTCTATTCCACCAGAAGGAAAGAAGCTGCTGATTGAATTGCATATCATAAAGACTAAGCCTAACAGCAGGAGCGCCACCAAGACACAGAAAGCAGACAGAACGAGAAAAGTTCTCTTTAATTCCATATTTTTCAGACGTTCCAACGATAACCACACCCCCAAACTGTATCAATATAACTGTGGAGAGTACAGCCAGCCAGCTTCGCCCGTATTTTTCTGATATGTTCCATGACAGTATCACTGTTACCCTCACCGTCAAGCCCCCACACCGTTTCATAAATCCGTTCCCGGTCAAATACCTGTCCGGCATTCAGCGAAAGCAACTCCACAATATCAAATTCCCTTTTTGATAAAGCAACAGATTCACCTGCGACTGTGACAGTTCGGGCTGAATAGTCAATCGCCAGTTCACCAAAGAAGCGAATTGTAGCTTTATTCCGGTGTCGCTGCTCCCTCCTCAGATGTGCGGCAACTCTTGCCCCTAATTCGTCCAAATCAAAAGGCTTAATGATATAATCATCTGCCCCTGCCTGAAAACCCATGATTTTATCGGCAGATTCAATCCTTGCTGTCAAAAAAAGGATAGGGCAAGTAATAAGCTCCCGAATTTTCTGGCAAAGGGTCAATCCGTCTATGTCCGGTATATTGATGTCGAGCAGGATTAAATCGGGCTGTCTTGCTAATTTTTGAAGTGCTTCATTTCCGCAATAAGCGGTCGACACCTCATATTGAGAAGAAAAATAACTCGCCATCATATCTACAATTCCCGGTTCATCATCAACAATAAGAAGCCTTTGTTTCATGCTATCATCTCCATTTGCAATTCATAATATTTATCGTAACAGCCAAATCTCAAAAAACGCTCAAACTTTTGCCGTCAGGAAAGTATAAAATCAATAAACTGATAAATTTATTATAATATTACTCTGCTGATACAGCCAGTCCGTAAATTCTTTCGGGCTGGCTGTCTTTTCTTTTACAGCCTTTTTTCTCTTCAATGCTTCTTTCTTGAACGCTTCAAAAGCAGTCAGCATTTCTTCCAGCCGGTCAGCCGGGAATCCCGCTGTCCTCTTCGCTTTGTTGATCTTATTACGCCAGTTCTGGCACTCGTTTTTATAAAGCAAATCGTAGTTGTTTTCCCTTGCCCTCTCGTCAAACTCCCTCTTGTTTTGAAGCGCCTGTGCTTTGCGGCACTTATCGCTGCACAGCTCATACCGCTGGCTCTTTGCCAGAAAATATTTCCCGCAGACCTTGCACTGCCGGAAGCAAAGCCCCCAGTCATTCAGCCTGTTCAGATAATAGGTAATCAACGGGTAGAGAGACGCATAGGCAGAC